>NZ_JBVIIE010000062.1:0-54309 GCF_055569945.1 Streptomyces sp. NPDC031340 | reverse complement strand
CCCGGCGGACGCCCCCCCCCGCCCCACCCCCCCCCCCCCCCCCACCCCCCCCCCCCCCCCCCCCCCCCCCCCCCGGCGCGGTTCCGGTCAGGTCCGGATGGTCTCCGGGGCCTCGGACCCGGCGGAGGGGCCGGGCGTGCCGGTGCCGGCGGAGGGGGCGGGCGTGCCGGGGGACGGGACACGTCCGTGGCCGGCGGGGCGCCGCCCCCGGTGCCGGCGCTCGCCGCGGGTCTCGGCGATCAGCATGTCGACGCAGGCCAGCAGATCCTCGTCGTGCGCCTTGCGGCGCATGCGCTGGGCGGCGCTGCCGTCGGCGAGGGCCTGCCAGGCCAGCGCCTCGACGGTCTGCCGGTCGCCGAGGGCTTCGAGGGTCGGGCGCAGCCGGGTGAGCAGCTTGCGGACGACCTGCGCGGCGGGCGCCTCGCGACACGTCTCGGGGTCCACCAGGGTGCCCTCGAGGCCGGAGCGGGCGGCCCGCCAGGAGGCGCCGCGCAGCCACTCGTGCCGGCCCCCGCAGGCCGGTGCGCCGCCGCTGCGCAGCCGCTGCCGCGCCGAGACGACCAGGGCGCGGAACAGTCCGGCGACCAGGACGACCGTCTCGGTTCGCGGGCAGGCGTCGCAGAGGCGGAGCTCCAGCGTCGGCAGGTGGGCGGAGGGGCGGACGTCGTAGTAGATCATCCCCGGGTCGGTGATGATCCCGGCCCGGACGAGGTCGCGCACGGCGGCGTCGTAGTCGGCCGCGGTCGGGAAACAGCCGGCCTGGCCGGCGGTGGGCCAGCGCTGCCACAGCAGGGTGCGCCAGCTGGCGTACCCGGTGTCGGCGCCCTGCCAGAACGGCGAGCTGGCGGACAGCGCCAGCAGCACGGGCAGCCAGGGAGCGACCTCGCACATGACCCGCACCGCCGTGTCGCGGTCGGGTACGTCGACGTGGACCTGGGCGCCGCAGATGAGCTGCTCGTCGGCGACCTTGCGGTAGTCGTCGACCATCCGGCGGTAGCGGGCGTCCGCGGTGGGGTGCCCGGAGGAGGCGGGCGCCAGCGGCGCCGTGCCCGCGGCCGCCACCGCCAGGCCCAGCGAGGAGGCGGCCGCGTCCAGGCGGCCGCGCAGGCCGGCGAGGTCGGCGTACAGCTCGTGCAGAGAGGTGTGCACGCCGCTGTTGGACTCCACGGTGGACTGGTGCAGTTCCGCCTGGAAGCTGCGCCGGGGCAGCCGGCGGAGCAGTGCGTCGGCGCGCGGCACCAACAGGCCGCTCTCCACCTCCAGGACGTGGAATTCCTCTTCCACGCCGAGACCAGGGTTCACGGTCGCTCTCCTTGGGGTGTTGCCCGAGTGTGTGCCGGCCCCAGGTGCCCAGGGCGTCGCCACCCAACCGTGATCTCGCCCTTTTGACGTGATTGCCGCACAGATGAGCGGTGCATGGTGTCGTCGGCGTCCGGGCGTCACCTACCGGGGCGCCCGTCCCGTCGCATGCCGACGGCGGCGACCGTCAGCCGTCCTGCCCGCGGGTGGCCGGTCCCGCCCCGGCACCGCTCCGGTACCAGGACGCCCGGCCGTCGCCCGTGCGGACCTCGCCGTCCTGCTGGCGCAGGCGGATCTCGACCCGGCCGTCGGTGACACGGGTGTCGAAGGCCGGCTGGGGGGCGGTGGCGGGCCCGCGGACGTTCCAGCCGTCGGCGAGGCGGAAGACGCTGCCGTGCCAGGGGCACTGCACGCACCCGTCGGCGATCGTGCCCTCGGACAGCGGTCCGGCCAGATGGCTGCACCGGTCGGCCAGCGCGTGGATCTCGCCGCCGATCTCCCGCACCACCATGACCGGCACGTCGTCCACGGTCCGCCGCACGGCCTGGCCGGCCGGGAACTCCTCGACCGTCCCGACCGGGTGCCAGCCCTGGGAGACGACGTGCGGCACCTCTTCGGCGTGGTTGGCGCCCGCGGCCTGCCGGTACGCCATGTGGCCGCCCAGCAGACCGCCCGCTCCCACCGCCGTCAGCCCCAGGAAGCCGTACGTCCGTCCCGCGCCCGGCCTGCCGGTGAGGCGGCACGCCAGCGAGGCCGCGTACAGGCCGACCGCCGCGACGTTCGCCGCCGCGTGCACCAGCCCGACGCGCATCTGCTGACGGTGCAGCTCCGCCCAGTCGGTCGCGCCGGCCAGCGCCGCGGGGGCGGCGGCGGCCAGACCGACGCCGACCAGCAGGCCCGCCTCACGGGAGCGGCCCGGCCACAGGTCCAGCACCGCGGCGGACAGCCAGCTGCCGATGGGCACCTGGACCGTGAGCGGATGGACCGGGTGCCCGAGCCACCTGCCGTGCAGGACGTCCCTGCCGCGCCCCATCGGCAGGGACCGTACCCCCTTCTGGAGTGTGTCGATCACCGGGTCTGTCCGCTGCCCCCGCTCCAGGCGGTCCAGCATGCTCAGGAGCCGGTTGTGCCGCGTCCGCGAGTGGCGTCGCCTTGTGTTCATACGCAGCCGGGTTTCCCCCTGCCCGGAGGGCAAACGGAAGCCGGCCTGCGGTAGCTCCGCGGCGCCTGGTACGGCCGCACGGTGTGGGTCGCCCGGGGCGAGGTACTCGGCTCGCTCCCCGGCGGGCCCCCCGCGCCGGCCCGGCCCGGCGGCCGGTCGCGGCCTCGGAAACGGAATCCAGCGCACGGCCCGGAAAGGGAGTCCAGGGCACGGCCCCGGAAACGGAGCGCGGGGACACCGCCGCCGTCGGGAGAGGAGAGGCGATGTGCCGCCTGTTCGGTCTCAGCAGCGCACCGCGGCGCACCCACGCGACCTTCTGGCTGTTGGACGCCCCCGACAGTCTCAGCCTGCAGAGCCATCGCGACCCCGACGGCACCGGCCTCGGCTACTTCGCGCCCGACGGCACCCCGCACGTCGACAAGGCGCCGATCGCCGCCTACGCGGACCGGGCCTTCGCCGAGGACGCCAGGCAGGTCGAGTCGGCCACCTTCCTCGCCCATGTGCGCTTCGCCTCGACGGGCAGCCTGGACGCCCGCAACACCCACCCGTTCACGCAGGAGGGGCGGCTGTTCGCGCACAACGGGGTCGTCGAGGGCCTCGACGCGCTCGACGACCACCTCGGCCCGGACCGGTCACTGGTCCGGGGCGACACCGACTCGGAGCGGTTCTTCGCCCTGATCACCCGGGAGACCCGGGCCCATGGCGGCGACGTCCGCGCCGGCATCGAGAGCGCCGCCCGCTGGATCGCCGGGAACCTGCCGCTCTTCGCCCTCAACCTGGTCCTGATCACCTCCGACGGGCTGTGGGCGCTGCGCTACCCCGACACCCACGAGCTGTACGTCCTCGAGCGCCCGCCGGGCGGCCGCCACGGCACCCGGCATCTCGACCACAGCGGCACCGGCGGACGCATGCGCGTGCACTCCGCCGACCTGGTCGGCCACCCCGCGGTCGTGGTCGCCAGCGAACGCATGGACGACAACCCCGACTGGCGTCTCATGGAACCGGGCGAACTCCTCCACGTGGGCGCCGATCTGCGCGCCACCCGCCACCGCGCCGTGCCGCACGCCCCCGCCCACCGGCTCACCCTCGACGACCTGCGCCCGGAGGCGGCGGCCTCCCAGAAGGCGGCCTGAGCCGGCCTCCGCCTCCCCTCCGCCGGTGCGCCGTGACCGGCCGGGTCAGCGGGCCGGACCGGCGGCCGGGCCGGCGACGTCCTCGGTGCCGAGGACCGCGAGCAGGTCGAGCAGGCCGGCGCTGTCGGTGCCGACGGCGGGGGTGAACCACAGCAGCCGCTGCCGGCCGTCCTCGCTGAACAGGTTGAGACAGTTGACCTCGATCAGGCCGAGCCTGGGGTGGACGATGCGTTTGCGGTCGTCGCGCCGGAACGCCACCTCGTGGTCGGCCCACAGCGCGGCGAATTCGTCGGAGACGTCGAGCAGCGTTCCGATCATCGCGCTCGCCTCCGTGTCCTTCGCGTCCCGGCGCGCGGCGGCCGCCCGCAGATCGGCGACGAAGGCGCGGGACTGCTTCTCGTGGTCGGCCTCGGGGTACAGGCGCCGCGCGTCGGGGTCGGTGAACCACCGGTGGATGAAGCCGGCCCGGGGGCCCCGGGCCCCGGACTGGTCGCCGAGCAGCGCCACGGCGAGCGGATTCTGTACGAGGACGACGTGCAGGTCGGTGATGACCTGCGCGGGCGTGGAGGTCAGCCGGCCGAGCAGGTCGAGCATGCCGGGGTGCACGTGCGCGGCGGCCGCGCCGGCCTGCGGCACCGGGCGGGCCGCCAGGTGGTACAGGTAGTCGCGTTCGTCGGCGGTCAGCCGCAGCGCCCTCGCCAGCGCGGCGATCATCTGCTCGGACGGCTGGGATCCCGCGCCGCGCTCCAGCTCGTTGTAGTAGTCCACCGACGCCCCGGCGAGCTGGGCGACTTCCTCACGGCGCAGCCCGGGCACCCGGCGGCGCGGGCCGGCCGGCAGCCCGACGTCGGCGGGTCGGATGCGTTCGCGCCGCGACCGCAGGAAAGCCCCCAGTTCGGCGTACTTCACAGAGCCCATGCCGTCCATCCTGACGGCCGGCCGGGGCGGGGACCCAGGGGATGCCGTCCCCTGCCCGGCGCCCGGCGCGACGGCGTCCGGGCCGCTCAGGCCCAGGCGGTCACCGGCGTGAAGGAGCTGTCCTGGCGGAACAGGGCCGTTCCGTCCGCCGGGTCCACCCGCAACTGGTAGTCGTAGTGGCGCAGGTAGCGGCCGGGGTAGTTGTACGACTCGAAGCGGACCGAGCCCGAAGCGGTGCCCGTGCGGGCGACGAACGTGGCGTCCGCGGCGAACGTGGTCGTGCCGTCGTTCGTGTCGAAGCGGCCGCGGAAGCCGTAGTGGCGCAGGTAGTTGCCGGAGGCGTCGCGGAAGGAGCAGGCGTTCGGGTCGGCCAGGCCCGCGACGACCGTGAAGGTGGCGGCCTGTTTCTCGGCGGCCGTGCCGGCTGCGGTCACCACCGGGAGGTCGAGCAGGGCGGACCGCTCCTGCCAGTAGCGGGTGGGGTAGTTGACCGACTGGAAGGAGCGGGTGACGTTTCTCGGCAGGACCGGGCCGCCGGAGACCGTCTCCTTGACGACCGTGAAGTGGCGGGCCGTGCCGGAGAGGGTGGGCAGGGCCGTCGGGGCGCTCCAGGTGGCGAAGGTGTCGTGGCTGTCGCTGTAGTAGTACCTGCCGTCGCCGTAGCCGTCGAAGAAGATCCGCCAGGCGCCGTTGTCCAGTCGGATCACGGACGGGCCCTCGCGGTAGCTGCCCCAGCCGGCCCAGTCGCCGGTCCGGCTGATGGTGTACGGGCCGGTGAGGCTCGGCGCGGTGGCGTACTCGATGTACTTCGTCGTCTCGTTCTTCGTGAAGGCGTGGTAGAGCGAGCCGGTCTTCACGACGAACGTGTCGATGTGGTTGGCGCCGAGGCCGGGCAGGGCGACCGGTGAACTCCACGTGGTGAGCGTGGAGTCGGTCGCCGTCAGCAGGTACGGCGTGAAGATCCACTCGTTGTCCGTGGTGGAACAGGACACGATGACGTGGACGCTGCCGTCGCCGTCGACGAACCACTCGGGCGCCCAGGCGCGGGAGAGACCGGCGATCGGGACGGTGTGGTCGTACAGGAAGGTCCAGGCGACGCGGTCGGCGCTGCGGGCGAAGCCGATGGTGGTGCTGACGTCCTGCCAGGTGTGCGTGGTGTAGGTCAGGTAGTAGAAGCCGTCGGTGTGCCGGAAGAGGCTCGCGTCGCGGATCCGGTTGCTCGGCGGGGTGTAGACGGAGGCCTGGGCGAGGCGGAAGTCGGTGGCGTCGTCGGACTGGTAGACGTCGACCGTGCCGTCGTCGCTGTTGCGGAACGGCACGATGGTGTACCGGGTGGCGGAGCCGTCGGCGGGCGCCGCGGCGGCGGCCGTGCCGAGCAGTCCGGGCAGCGTGGGCAGGACGAGCGCCGAGGCGGGGAGGGCGGCCACGGCGCGCAGCAGGCTGCGCCGGGACGGGGCGGAGGGGCGGTGGGGGGTCACGTGTGGCTCCTTGGTGCGAGCGAATACCGAGGCGTGAATGTTCGTGATGTCGAACATGGTTCGCCAAGTCGGTCAGACGGTAGGGGTGGGGCTGGTGTGCGTCAATGGTTCGGGCAGAGGTCCGGCGGCCCGCGTGCCCTGCGCCAACTCCCCTGAACGCGGCAGACGTTCGACGTCCCGTACCGGGGCGCACCGGGAGACGTTACTGTTCGGTAGACAATGCGCTCCCGGAGGTGTCCCGCATGCTGCCCGACCGTTCGCCCGGCCTCGCGGAGTCCGCCCGTGCGCTGGCCGCCGGGGAGGTGACCTCGCGGGCGCTGGTGGAGGCGGCGCTGGCCCGGATCGAGGCGACGCAGCCGGCCGTCAACGCATTCCGGATCGTGCGGGCCGAGGCCGCCCTGGCCGAAGCCGACGCCGCGGACGCGCGGTTGGCCGCCGGGGCCCGCGCGCCGTTGCTCGGGGTGCCCGTGGCCGTCAAGGACGACATGGACGTCGCCGGGGAGCCGACCGCGTTCGGCTGCGACGGCGCCTTCCCGCCGGTCGCCGAGGACAGCGAGGCCGTACGGCGGCTGCGCGCGGCCGGCGCGGTGATCGTCGGCAAGACCAACACCTGCGAGTTCGGGCAGTGGCCCTTCACCGAGGGGCCGGCGTTCGGCGCGACCCGGAACCCGTGGAGCCTCGCCCACACCCCCGGCGGCTCGTCCGGCGGCTCGGCGGCCGCGGTCGCCGCCGGCCTGGTGCCCGCCGCGCTCGGCTCGGACGGCGCCGGATCGGTGCGCATCCCGGCCTCCTGGACCCATCTCGTCGGCATCAAGCCGCAGCGCGGCCGGATCTCCACCTGGCCGCGCGGCGAGTCCTTCCAGGGCATCACCGTCAACGGCCCGCTGGCCCGCACCGTCGCGGACGCCGCCCTGCTGCTGGACGCGGCGAGCGGCAACCACCCGCACGACCCGCACCGGCCCGCGCCCGTCGACGCCCGAGCGGCGGCCGGCCGCGACCCCGGCCGGCTCCGGATCGCCCTCTCCCTCAAGCCGCCGTTCACCGCCCTGCCGGCCCGGCTCCAGCCGGACGTACGGGCGCGGGTCGTCGAACTCGCGGAGAAGCTGGCCGACTTGGGTCACACCGTCGAGGAGGCCGACCCGCCCTACGGGCAGATCGGGCTGGCGTTCCTGCCGCGCGCCACCGTCGGCATCGCCGAATACGTCCGGGACGCTCCGCACCCCGCGCTGCTGGACCGGCGCACCCGCGACGCCGCGCGGCTGGGCCGGCTGCTGGACGGGGCGCCGCTGCGGGCGGCCCGGCGGGCGGAGGCGGTCCTGCAGCGCCGCATCGGCGGGTTCTTCCGCTCCTACGACGTCGTGCTCGCGCCGACGACGGCCGCTCCCCCGCCGCGCATCGGCGCGCTGCTGTCGCTGAGCGGCTTCGCGACCGACCGTGCGATGATCGCCGCCTGCCCGTACGCCTGGCCGTGGAACGTCCTGGGCTGGCCGGGCGTCGCCGTCCCGGCCGGATTCGCCGCCGGCGGTCTGCCGGTCGGCGCCCAGTTGCTCGGCCCCGGCGGCAGCGAACCGCTGCTGATCTCGCTGGCCGCGCAGTTGGAGGCCGAACTGCGCTGGCACGAGGCGTGGCCGCCGCCGGCCGGTCTCCCCGACGACGCAGACCCCGGCACCGGCACCGGCACCGACACCGGCACCGACGCCCCGGCGGCGTAGGCGAGTTCGACCCGTACCCTGTGACCATGGACGATGCGTCGATGGTCGGGCTCGTGGGGCGGGTCACCGGAACGGTCGGACCCGGACTCGTCGGCGAGGTGATGGTGCGGGTGCGCGGCGGGGCCGAGCACTTCCTCGCCCATCCCGCGCCCGGCAGCGGCCGTATCGAGACGGGCACGGTCGTGATGGTCGTGGAGTACCTGCCGCCGCGGACGGTCTACGTCACCGAGGCCTACGACGGCTGAGCCGCCGACGGGCTGTCAGATGAGCCGACTCCCGCCCAGGTGGGAGCGGTGCACGGACCCGTGCGGGTGCCTGTGCGTCAAGATTGCTACAAGGGTCCTTCGGCATCTTCCGCCGCGGCGTCAGGCGGGAGCACACTCCCCTTCGTTCGGTGCCGACAGGGCACCATCCAAAGGGGGCGTATGCCGATGATCGTCGGCGTCGTTGCGGGGGTGGCGGTAGCCGCCGTCCTCGTACTGATCGGTCTGTTCAAGCTCATGTGGCGGGTCGCGGAGCCCAACGAGGCTCTGATCATCTCGGGTTCCAAGCACCGTACCGAGGGCCTCGAGGAGGGCATGGGATTCCGCATCGTCACCGGGCGCGGCACGCTGGTGCTGCCCGGGGTGCAGGCGGTGCGCAAGCTGTCGCTCGACCTGAACGAGACCGAACTGCACGTGGACTGCGTGACCCACCAGGGCATTCCGCTCAAGGTGCGGGGCGTGGTCATCTTCAAGGTCGGCGACGACTTCGTGTCGATCGCCAACGCGGCCCGCCGCTTCCTGGACCAGCAGAAGCTGATGGCGGAGCGGGTGCACAACGTCTTCGCCGGTCATCTGCGGTCCATCGTGGGCGGGTTGACGGTCGAGGACATGATCCGCGACCGGGAGAAGCTCACCGGGCAGACCCGGGCCGCCTGTGGCACGGAGATGGAGAAGCTCGGCCTGATCGTCGACTCGCTGCAGATCCACGAGATCGAGGACCCGACCGGCTACATCCAGAATCTCGCCATGCCGCACGCCGCGGCCGTCCAGCGGGACGCGCGCATCGCGCAGGCCGAGGCGAACCGGCTCGCCACCGAGGCGGAGCAGCAGTCGTTCGCGCGGATGGCGGAGGCCACCCGGGACAGCGAGATCCTGCAGGCCGGCTACCAGGCGGAGCGGGACAAGGCGGCGGCGAAGGCCCGCCAGGCCGGCCCGCTCGCCGAGGCCGGCGCCCGGCAGGAGGTCGTCGTGCAGGAGACGCGGGTGGCCGAACTGGAGGCGCACCGGCGCGAGCAGCAGCTCCAGGCCGACGTCCGCAAGCCCGCGGACGCCACGGCGTACGAGAAGCGCACGCTGGCCGAGGCCGAGCGCGACGCGCGCATCTCGGCCGCGCAGGCGAAGGCGAAGGAGACGGAGCTCGCGGCGGCGGCCGAGGCGACCCGGGTCAAGGCGGCCGCGGGCGCCGAGGCGGAGGCGACCAAGACCCGGGGCGCGGCCACGGCGGCGGCGACCCGGGCCACCGGTGAGGCCGAGGCCGCGGCGGCGCAGGCGAAGGGCCTGGCGGCCGCCGAGGCGACGAAGGCCCAGGGCCTCGCCGAGGCGGAGGCCATCAAGGCGCGGGCCGCGGCCCTCGCCGAGAACCAGGAGGCCGTGGTCGCCCAGCAACTCGCCGAGAACTGGCCGGAGATCGTCAAGGCGGGCGCGTCCGCCTTCGGCAACGTGGACAACATGGTGCTGCTCAACGGCGCCGACGGCATGGCCGACATGTTCGCCAAGGCGCTCACCATGGGCGGCACCGGACTGGGCCTCGCCCGCCAGCTGTTGTCGTCGATGAACCCGAACGGGCAACCGACGAACGGCACTTCGGCACTGAACGGGACGGCGTCCGCGCCCGCACGGAAGGTGCCGGTGGACTCCGACGAGGAGTGACGGGGCCCGACTTACCGGGACACCGGCGCACAGGTCGCGGGGGCACCCTCTAAGGTGCCCTCGTGACCGCGTCTATCGATGAGAACGTCCCCGGCCGCCACGGCCCCACTGCCACCACCGAGGCCGACCCCCGTCGGGTCGGCAGGGTGCGCACCGAGTACTCGCCCGCGCACGACGGCGACCCCGACCCCGGCGAGATCGTCTGGACCTGGGTGCCCTTCGAGGAGAACGACGGCCGCGGCAAGGACCGGCCCGTGCTGGTCGTCGCCCGTGAGGCCGCCGGCACCTTCCTCGCCGTGCAGCTCACCAGCAAACGGCACGACGGCGACCGGGAGTGGGTGGCGATCGGCTGCGGGCCGTGGGACAGGTCCGGGCGGGACTCCTGGGTGGGCGTGGACCGGGTGCTGCGGCTGCACGAGGACGGGATGCGCCGGGAGGCCTGCGCCCTGGACCGGATGCGGTTCGACCTGGTGCGCCACCGGCTCCGCGAGCGCTACGGCTGGAGCTGAACGCTCGGCCGCTACACCGGACCCGAGCGCCACAACCGGACCCGAGCGCCACGGCTGGGACCAACGCTACGGCTGGAACTCGAGCGCCACGGCTGGGACCAACGCTACGGCTGGAACTCGAAGGCTACGGCTGGAGCCGAACGCTCGGCCGCCACAGCTCTCGCTCGCTACAGCCGGACCCGAGAGCTGCAGCCGGACCTCGCTCGCTACGGCTGGAGCTGACGCTCGGGGAAGGACCGGACGAACGCCTCCCGGACCGTCGCGCCCGGCGTGCGGTCCAGGATGCCGAACACCACGTGCTGGAAGGCCCCCGCGAACCGGCCGCCCGGCCCGAGCAGCGCCCGGAACGCGCCCGCGACCTGCCCCGGGTCGTTGCGGAACACCCCGCAGCCCCAGGCGCCCAGCACCAGCCGCCGGTAGCCGTGCGCGGCGGCCGTCTCCAGCACCCGCTCGGCCCGCACGGCCAGCGCCCGCGGCAGTTCACCGGCCCGCCGCGGCGCGCCGCGCAGGACGACTCCGGCGTTCGGCGCCGCGGCGGTCAGGAAACCCGCGGTGTACGGCTCGTCCAGCAGGCGGCCGCGGTCGTCCCGGAAGACGGGCACCGCCGGTGAGTGGATCACCCGGTCGGTGTAGAACGGGTCGCGGTGGGCGCGGTGGTGCTCGTAGAACTCGGGCGCCCGCAGCAGACAGGTGTACAGCGCGGAGGCCCGGCACAGGGCCTCTTCCTGCGCCTGCGCGCCGTTGAGGTAGCCGCCGCCGGGGTTGCGGGCCGAGGCGAAGTTCAGCACGGCGGTGTCCGTGCCGAGGCGGCGGGCGGCCTCCAGACTGCTCTCGCCCGTGACCTCGACGAGCATGTCGTCGCCGGCGGTCGGCGTCACCCGCACGGGCCCCGGGCCGTACATCCGCGTACCGGCCCGCGCGGCCTCGACGGCCGCGGCGAGCGGCACCTCGTGCCCGCCCGGCGCGCGGTAGGCCCCGGCCGCCACGATCTCTTCCGTCCGCTGTGCGATGCCGCGCAGGCGCGCGCTCATGGCGCCACCCCCGTGGGCGCCATGACCACGCCCTGCGCGTGCTCCCCCGTCGTGCTCATGCAGGCATCGTGGGTGATGCTGGTGATCCGGGGCAACTGGGTTTCAGGGGTCCCGGGAACGCCCGGGAAAGGCCTGGGAAACGACGGGAAGGCGGAGATTACCGAGCCGGAACACACCGGTACGCACTCTTGTGCGAATCGGCGCGAGGGTTTTGGGTGGGACGAGCGCCGCCGCCGGACACCCCACAGGGTGATCGGTGGCATCGTGGAATCTCAGGAGGAATCCCGACATGTCCAACTCAGTGAGCGACTGCGGCGACTGTCCGGAAAACCGCACCGCAGTCACCGAAGCCGAGGTGGAGGCCCTGGTCAGGGGCATCTGCTTCAAGACCGGCCCACCGCGCGCCCTCGGGGTCGAGGTGGAATGGCTCGTCCACGAGCTGCGCGCACCGCAGCTCCCCGTCACACCCGAACGACTCGCGGCGGCCTACGCCGCACTGCGGACCGTGCCCCTGCGGTCGGCGTTCACCGTCGAACCCGGCGGCCAGCTGGAGCTCAGCTCGCCTCCCGCCGCCTCGCTGACAGAGTGCATCGCCACCGTCTCCGCCGACCTGGACGCCGTACGCGCGGTCCTCGCCGGACACGGTCTCGGCCTCTTCGGCATCGGCCACGATCCCTGGCACCCGCCGCGCCGGTTCCTGCGCCAGCCGCGCTACGACGCCATGGAGGCCTGCCTGGACCGGGGCGGTCCGGCCGGCCGCGCCATGATGTGCGCCTCCGCCTCCGTCCAGGTCTGCCTGGACGCCGGGTACGAGGAGCCCGGCCCGCTCGGGCACGGGCGGCGCTGGTGGCTGGCGCACCAGCTGGGCGCGGTCCTGCTGGCCGCGTTCGCCAACTCACCGCTGGCCGGGGGCCGGCCCACCGGCTGGCGCTCGACCCGCCAGCTGCGGTGGATGGAGATCGGCCCCGGCCGGGCGGGCGCGCCGCGCCTGAACGGCGACCCGCGGGACGCCTGGGCCCGGCACGTCCTGGACGCGCCGGTGATGTGCGTACGCCGCGACGGAGCGCCCTGGGACGTCCCCGAGGGGCTGACGTTCCGGGAATGGACCAGATCCGGCGCGCCGACCCGGGAGGACCTCGACTACCACATCACGACCCTGTTCCCGCCGGTCAGACCGCGCGGCCACCTGGAGCTGCGGATGATCGACGCGCAGCCCGGCGACGACGGGTGGATCGTCCCGCTCGCCGTGACGGCCGCGCTGTTCGACGACCCGGAGACCGCCGAGACCGCCTACCGGATGGTCAAGCCGCTGGCCGAGCGGGCCACCGCCCGGCCGGCGCCGCACAACCCGCTGTGGAGCGACGCGGCCCGGCTGGGCCTGGCCGACCCCGAACTGCACGAGGCGGCCGTCGGCTGCTTCACGGCGGCGCTGGAGGCCCTGCCCCGGCTCGGGGCCGGCGCCGAGGTGACGCACGCCGTCACGGAGTACCTGGAGCGCTACGTCGCACCGGGCCGCTGCCCCGCCGACGACCTGCTCGACCACCTGCACGGCACCGGCCGTCGCAGCCACGGGAAGGACAGCCGCACATGACCGACCCCTCCCTCGACGCGGACGCGCTGCGGGAACGGACCCTGCTCACCCTCACCACGGCCCGCGCCCGCACCACGCTGCTGACCAGTTGCGTCGACGAGCCCGACCTGACCGCACAGCACTCGCCGCTGATGTCGCCGCTGGTGTGGGACCTGGCGCACATCGGCAACCAGGAGGAGCTGTGGCTGCTGCGGGCCGTCGCCGGCCGGGAGGCGATGCGCCCCGAGATCGACAGTCTCTACGACGCCTTCGAGCATCCGCGCTCCGAACGGCCCAGGCTGCCCCTGCTGCCCCCCGCCGAGGCCCGCGCCTACGCGGCCGAGGTGCGCGGCCGGGTGCTGGACGTGCTGGAGAACGCCGACTTCCACGGGACCCGGCTGAACCGGGCCGGCTTCGCCTTCGGGATGATCGCGCAGCACGAACAGCAGCACGACGAGACGATGTTGATCACCCATCAGCTCCGCAAGGGCCCGCCGGCCCTGACCGCCCCCGACCCGGACCCGTTCCCCCCGTTCACCGGACCGGCCGAAGTCCTCGTCCCGGGCGGCCCGTTCACCATGGGCACCAGCACCGAGCCCTGGGCGCTGGACAACGAACGCCCGGCGCAC
Organism: Streptomyces sp. NPDC031340; assembly: GCF_055569945.1. Taxonomy (NCBI): domain Bacteria; kingdom Bacillati; phylum Actinomycetota; class Actinomycetes; order Kitasatosporales; family Streptomycetaceae; genus Streptomyces; species Streptomyces sp. NPDC031340. The sequence continues at coordinate 40,955 of NZ_JBVIIE010000062.1, read as the reverse complement.
CGGCGGGAGGTGGCACCGTTCTGGATCGACACCACGCCGGTCACCAACGCCGCCTACCAGGCGTTCATCGAGGACGGCGGCTACGACCACGAGCGGTGGTGGACGGCCGACGGCTGGGCCCACGTCCGCCGCAACTCGCTGCGCGCCCCGCTGTTCTGGCGCCGCGACGGCGGACAGTGGCTCAGGCGCCGCTTCGGCGTCACCGAGCTGGTGCCGCCCGACGAGCCGGTCGTGCACGTGTGCTGGTACGAGGCGGACGCCTACGCCCGCTGGGCCGGGCGGCGGCTGCCCACCGAGGCCGAGTGGGAGAAGGCCGCCCGCCACGACCCCGCCACCGGCCGCTCGCGGCGCTACCCGTGGGGCGACGCGGACCCGGCGCCCGAGCACGCCAACCTCGGCCAGCGGCACCTGCGCCCCGCCCCGGCCGGCAGCTACCCGGCGGGCGAGTCGCCGCTCGGCGTACGGCAGTTGATCGGTGACGTGTGGGAGTGGACGGCGAGCGACCTCCTGCCGTACCCGGGCTTCGAGGCGTTCCCGTACAAGGAGTACTCGGAGGTGTTCTTCGGGCCGGAGTACAAGGTGCTGCGCGGCGGTTCGTTCGCCGTGGACCCGGTGGCCTGCCGGGGCACGTTCCGCAACTGGGACTATCCGGTCCGGCGGCAGATCTTCAGCGGCTTCCGCACCGCCCGTTCGGAGACCGCCTGATGTGCCGTCACGTGGCCTTCCTGGGCACCGAGGAGCCGCTCGGCCGGCTCCTCGTGGAACCCCCGCACAGCCTGTACCGCCAGTCCTGGGCGCCCCGGCACCAGCGGTACGGCACCGTCAACGCCGACGGTTTCGGGGTCGGCTGGTACGCCGACGGCGACCCGGTGCCCGCGCGGTACCGGCGGGCCGGGCCGATCTGGGCCGACCTGTCCTTCGCCGACCTGGCCCGGGTGGTGCGCAGCCGCGCCGTGCTGGCCGCCGTACGGGACGCGACGCTGTCCGGGGCCGACGCCGAGGCCGCGGCGGCGCCGTTCGCCGCGGGCACCTGGCTGTTCAGCCACAACGGCGCGGTCGCGGGCTGGCCCGGCTCGCTGGCGCCGCTGACCCGGGCGCTGCCCGCCGAGGACCTGCTGTCGCTGGAGGCCCGCAACGACTCGGCGTTCGTGTGGGCGCTGGTCCTCGCCCGGCTGCGCGGCGGCGACGACCCGGGCGAGGCCATGGCCGGCACGGTCCTGGAGGTCGCCGCGGCGGCCCCCGGCTCCCGCCTCAACCTGCTGCTCACCGACGGCGAGACGATCACCGCGACCGCGTGGGGCGACGCGCTCCACTACTTGTGGACGCCCGGCCGCGGCACCGTCGTGGCCTCCGAGCCCTACGACGACGACCCGCGCTGGCAGGAGGTCCCCGACCGCACCCTGCTCGCGGCGACCCGCACCGACGTGCTGCTGACCCCGCTCAAGGAGCCGAGTGACGCCCTGCCGCCGGCACCACCGAAGGAGCCCAGTTCGTGAGCCCGTTCCTTGTCACCCGCACCCTGCCCGAGGACGCCACCGAGGCCGCCCTGCGGGCCGACGTCCAGCGCGGCCTGACCGCCACGCCGAAGACGCTGCCGCCGAAGTGGTTCTACGACGCCCACGGCAGCGAACTGTTCGAGCAGATCACCGAGTTGCCCGAGTACTACCCGACGCGCGCCGAACGGGAGATCCTCCTCGCCCGCTCCGCCGAGATCGCCGCGGCGACCGGCGCCCGCACCCTGGTCGAACTGGGCTCGGGCTCCTCGGAGAAGACACGCCACCTCATCGACGCCCTGACCGGACTGCGCGTCTACGTCCCGGTCGACGTCAGCGAGAGCGCGCTCACCCAGGCCGGCCACGCCCTCATCGCCGAGCACCCGGCGCTCGACGTGCACGCGCTCATCGCCGACTTCACCGCCCGTCTGGCCCTGCCGGAGACACCCGGGCCCCGGCTGCTGGCCTTCCTCGGCGGCACCATCGGCAACCTGCTGCCCGCCGAACGGGCCGACTTCCTCGCCTCGGTCCGCGCCCTGCTCTCGCCCGGCGACGCGCTGCTGCTCGGCACGGACCTGGTCAAGGACGAGCGGGTGCTGGTCCGGGCGTACGACGACGCGGCCGGGGTGACGGCCGCGTTCAACAAGAACGTCCTGACCGTCGTCAACCGCGAGCTGGGCGCCGACTTCGATCCCGGCGCCTTCGCCCATGTGGCGCTGTGGGACGCGGAGAACGAGTGGATCGAGATGCGGCTGCGCTCGCGCCGCGCGCAGACCGTGAAGGTGCCCGCGCTCGATCTGGCCGTCGACTTCGCGGCGGGCGAGGAGCTGCGCACCGAGGTGTCGGCGAAGTTCCGGAAGGAGGGTGTGCGCGCCGAACTCGGGGCCGCTGGACTGGAACTGTCCCACTGGTGGACGGACGGCGAGGGCCGCTTCGCGCTGTCGCTGAGCACGGCGCGCTGAGCCGGTCGCACTGAGCCCGGTACCCCGCGCGACCGCGCCGAGTACGCACTCGGCGCGGTCGCGCCCGGTCGCGCCGTACGGCACGGTGGAACCAGGCGTGGCAGGTCCGTCACGCGGCGGAGAGGAGTCAACCGCATGTCGAACCACACCTACCGGGTCACGGAGATCGTCGGCACCTCACCGGACGGCGTCGACGAGGCCGTCCGCAACGGCATCGAGCGCGCCTCGCAGACCCTGCGCAACCTGGACTGGTTCGAGGTGACGCAGGTGCGCGGCCGGATCGAGGAGGGGCAGATCGCGCACTGGCAGGTCGGCCTGAAGGTGGGTTTCCGGCTGGACGAGACGGACTGACGGAAGGGCCCCCGAAAGGGACCGACGACGAGACCGGCCTCCCCCGTACGGACCGACCTGACTGACTGACCGACCGACCAGACGAACCAACCCGGACGGACCAGCCGGACCAACTGACCTGACCGACGCCCCGGACGGACCAGCCAGACCGACCGGACCGGCGGCACCGGGGCCTGAGCCCCGCACGGGGACCGGCGAGGGCCGGGGCCGGGCCCGTCAGGTGCGTCCCTCGCGCTCCTGTGCCGCCTCCAGTTCCGCGGAGGGGACGGCCCACCGTGCCCGGACGACGGTGAACCCCGCCCGCTCGGCGTCCTCGCACACCAGCTCGTCGTCGTCCACCAGCACCTGGATCTCCCGGGTGCCGGCCAGGCGGCGCAGGACCTCCAGCTTGGTCCGGCGGGCGGGCCTCCGATCATCATCGCGCCGCATGTGGAGGCGCCCGTCGGGCAGCCCGTGCGCGGCGAGCCAGTCGAGCGTGTCGCGCCGGAAGCGCTCGGGCCGGCCGGTCAGATAGACGACCTCGCACTCCTCGGCGCTCTCCCGCGCCAGCGCGACGCCCTCCGCTATCGGCGGGTCCTCGGGCGCGGCGGCGAAGAAGCCGTCCCAGTCACGGGGGCTGCGTTCCAGGTAGCGCTGCCGGTGCGCCGTGTCGGCGAGGGTGTTGTCCAGGTCGAACACGGCCAGTGGGCGTGGGCTGCGGTCGGTCACGGCGCCCACTGTAGAACCGCCCGGTGGGTCACGCCGACAGGCCCGTCGACGGCAACGCGGGCGGCGCGGGCATCCCCGCCGCCACCGGGTCGTGCCGGATGCGGTCCGCCGGCAGCCCCAGCTCGGCCAGGCGCCGCACGGCGGCCGTGACCAGGCCGGGCGGGCCGCTGACGTACGCCGTGTGGCCGCTGAAGTCGCCGTGCGCGGCCAGTGCTCCGATGACCGGCGCGTGCCCGGACAGGCCGGGGCCGTCGTCGATCACCGGGATCACCCGCAGCCACGGGCAGCGGCTCTCCAGCCGGGTCAGCGCCGGCGCGTCGTACAGGTCGTCGGCCGTGCGGGCGCCGAGGAACAGGTGGACGGTGCGGCCCGGCCTGCGCCGTTCGGCCATGTCCTCCACCAGGGCCCTGGCGGTGGCCCAGCCGGTGCCGCCGGCCACGATGAGCACGTCGCGCGGGACGCCGTCGTCCAGGGTGGTCGTCCCCTGGGCGGGCCCCAGGCGGACGGTGTCGCCGACGCCGGTCGCCGTCACGAGGGCGTCGCTCACCCCGCCGGGGCCGGTACGCCGGACGTGGAACTCCAGTTCGCCGCCCGCGCCCGGCAGGCCGGCCGGCGAGTACGGGCGCCAGGTGTGCGGCAGGAGGGGCGTCTCCAGGGTCGCGTACTGGCCGGGGCGGTACGGGTACGGCTCGGCGGGCCGCACGCGCAGCACGGCGAGGTCCGGGCGGCGGCGCTGGTGGTCGACGACCGTGCCGCTCCAGTACGCCGGCTCCGCCAGCGCCTCGTCGGCGCCCTCCGCCATCGCCGTGGTGGCGAAGCGGACCATGCGTAGCCACGCCTGCTCCACGTCCACGCCCAGCCGGCCGCCCGCGGACCGGTGCAGCGCGTCGGCGAGTGCCTCCTCGAACACCCGGTGGTGCACCGGCAGCACGCCGAGTTTGCGGTGGCCACGGCCGAGCCGGGTACAGAAGGCGGCCACCTCCTCGGGGCGGTGCAGGTTCTCGATCAGGTACCACAACGCCCGTTCCAGATGGACCTGCTGGAACTCCATCGAGTCGGGGAACAGCTTCCGCAGATACGGGTGCCGCTCGAACATGACCTCGTAGAGGTGGGCGATGAGGCGGTCGAACGGCGTGACGTGCACCAGGTTCCGGGTGATCAGGTCCTGGTCGGCGGCCCCGTCGTAGGCCCCGGACCGGCAGGCGCCGGGGCGCGGCGCGGACGTCCGCGATCCCATGGCGGCACGTGCCGCGGTGGGCGCCGGAGCGAGCAGCCGGTCGCGCAGGCGCATGGCCTCCCGGCGCGCGAGCAGGGCGTGGTAGTCGGCGCTCATGCGCAGACCTTCTTCACGCAGGTGCCGCACGACCCGCCGCCGGCCCCGCCGCCCGCGCAGGCGCCGGCCGCGCCGGCACGCGTCGCGGACCTGGCGCGGCGGGCGTAGGAGAGGGCCATGTTGGACGTCAGCCCGGCCAGCAGCAGCCAGACCACCCCCACCCAGGATCCCCGTGCGAAGGACACCGCGGCGGCACCCGCGGCGAGGGCACAGACGATCGGGGTGATGACAACTGGGCGGAGCATCGGCACTTTTCCTATCGGCGACGAGGGTGCATACGCCATCGGGGCGAGGCCGGAGGGCGTGTCCGCATCACATCACCCGAAGGGATGATCGGGGCACTGCCGACTGACCCTGCGAAAGGGAACAAAGCACCGCCGAACGGGTGCCGTTCGACCCTTCTCAAAAACGGAATTCCGTGCTTGCCGGTTCTGGTGGTCAGCTCGCGCGGGCCAGGGAGCGCGGCCAGTCGACGGACAGCCGGTCGCCCTCGTCGGTGACACCGGTGCCCAGTTCGGCGCAGACCTGGCCGAGCCGGTCGGCGATCCAGGCGTACTCGGCGTCGTTGGCGAGGCGGGTGTGGCAGTAGTCCAGGGCGACGGGAACGGCCTCCGTGCGCACGGGACCGTGCTCGTCCAGGGTGACCAGCCAGAGCAGACCGAGGTCGTTGCGCAGGGCCGGATGGACCGCGTAGTCGTCGATGAAGTCGCCCAGGTCGTACAGGACGTGCCGGGTGAAGCCGTGGAAGACGTGGGCGGAGTGCCCGACCACCAGATCGGCGCCGGCCGCGGTGAGGGCGGGGGCGGCGCCGCTGACGTGCGCGACGGGCCGGCTGGTCATGTTGGGGCCCCAGTGCACGCTGACCAGGACCAGGTCGGTCCGGGCGGCCAGGGCCCGGACGGCGTCGGTGAGCCAGGCTGGTACGTCCTCCTCCCACAGATTCGCGTACGCCACACCGGGCCGGCCGGGGCCCGCGGCGTACTCGGGCGGGTGGTCGGTGAACGCGAGGATCCCGATGCGCAGCCCGCCGGCCTCCAGGACGAGCGGGGCACGGGCCTCGCCGACGTCGGCGCCCGCGCCGAGCGACCGGATGCCGGCCCGGCCGAGGTGGTCCCGGGTGTCCAGGAGCGCCTCGGGACCGTAGTCGAGGGCGTGGTTGTTGGCCAGGGACACCACGTCCACGCCCAGTTCGGCCAGTACGGCGGCGGCCCGGGGCGGGGCGCGGAAGAAGAACGGCTTGCCGGCCACGTCGATGCGGGACCCCCGGTCCGACACGCAGCACTCGAGGTTGAGCAGGAACAGGTCCGCGCTCCCGGTGATCCGCTCGATCGCCGGGCTGAACAGGGGGTGCGGCTTCTTGTGGGCGAGTGTCTCGGCCACCCCGCGGCCCAGCATGGTGTCGCCCGCCAGGGCGATGGTGACGGCCATGGCTCCGCCTCCCGCATCCGGTCTTCTCCGCGGCCTGCCGCCACGCCGGAACGCCGGAACGCGAGAGCAGCGTGCCGAACGGCGTGCGCGCACGGGCCTCCGCACCCAGTGTCACCCCTGACGCACGGGAACGCGGCCGGACTCCGCCCGGCGCGGGACGTGGAACCCCTCCAGGAGGGGTCGCGCCCGCAGGAAGGGGCGCGGCCGGCGGCCCGGCACCACGCAGCCCGGCGCGCCAAGTAGCCGTTCGGCCCCATGACGGGACCCGAGGAGCCCTCCCGCCGGCGCCCGTGCACACGTCAAAGTGAGGACGCCCCCCTCTGCCCCCCGCAACGGGACCCCGTCCGCCCGGAGGAGTACGACATGACCCGCCCCGTCACCGCCGGCATCGACGGCAGCGCCGCCAGTTTCGCCGCCGCCGCCTGGGCCGCCCGCGAAGCCGAGCTCCGGGGCACCTCCCTGCGTCTGGTCTCCGCCTGGCCGCCACCGGGCGGCACCGCCCCCGAGCCGCCGGAGGCGGCCGAACGGCGCAACTGGGCCACCCGCTCCCTGGAACTCGCGAGGGACCGCATCCGCGGCCGTCACCCCCGGCTCCCCATCCGCGCCACGCTGCTGGGACTGCCTCCGCACGAGGCGCTGCTGCTCGCCGGGGTCGGCGCGGACCTGCTGGTGCTCGGTTCCCGGGGCCTGGGCGGCATGTCCGCGCTCCTGCTGGGCTCCACCGGCGCGCACACCGCCGCGCGGGCCGACTTCCCCGTCGTCCTCGTCCGGCCCGTGCCCCACCCCGGTGACGGGCCGGCCGGGCCGGTGCTGCTGGCCCTCGACGCCGGGCACGCCGAGCAGGAGGACGTCATCGCCGTGGCCTTCGAGGAGGCCGCGATGCGGCGGGTGCCGCTGCGGGCGCTGTACGCGTGGACGCCGCCCGGTCCCGCGCGCACCTACCCGGTCACGCCGGGGCGCGAGGCCTGTTCGAGCGCGGCCCGGCAGGCCGCGCAGCGGCTCGCCGAGGCCCTGCAGCCGTGGCGGCAGAAGTATCCGGACGTCCGGGTGGAGGAGGTGTGCCTGGAGGACGTGCCCGCGGGCGCCGTCGGCGCCGAGACGCGTCGCGCCGGCCTCGCGGTGCTCGGCCACCGGGTGGGGTCGGGCGCCGGATCCCGGCTCGGCGCGGTCGTCCACTCCGCCGTACGCCGAGCGGCCTGCCCGGTGTTCCTCGTCCCGCGGGCATGACGGAGCCTTGGCACGCCGTCCGACGACGTCGTCGGCACGCCCGGTGGAGCCGGTGGCCGGGGGCCGGCCGGCCCCCGGCCAGGACGTGATCGGTGTCAGGACGTGATCGGTGTTTCAGAGGGACCAGCCGGGCACCGGGCGGCTGTCCCGCTCGTTCCCGGACGCGCCCATGCCCTCGACGTCCCGCTCGGCGATGGCCACCAACTGCCGGCTCAGGTCGCCCAGGGCCCTGCCGACCGCCAGTTCGTCGCCGATCTCCGGCACGTCCGTGTCCACGGGGTTGCAGTGCGCGGTCCCGCGGCCGGTGAGTGACGTGGTGCCGGTCTCCAGCACCGCGTGCGCCTTCGTCGTCCCCTTGTCCTCGAAGAGGTGGAGACGGACCTTCCATTCCTTGGTGTGCGGCATGGTCTTCTCCTCCTGATGCCGACACGGTCGGGGCCGAACCCGGATCCGGACCGTGCGGTCCGCACGGCCGGTCAGGTCCGGGAGCTTCGGCACCCGCTCCCGTATTCATGATCGGACGGCGGCGGGCCCGCGTCACGGGGCCGTTGGTCCCACGCGGCCGACGACCGGGGCGCGTAGCCCCCGCATGTGGCCGGAAGCCCCTCACATGTGGCCCGGGGAGACACCGGTCGGCAGCGGCCGGGTGTCGTCCAGGCTGTGCACGAGGCCGTCGACGACGGCCACGACGCCGTCCACGCCGCCCGCGACCCGTACCGCGAGCGCGGCGTCGGCGCGCCGTTCCAGGTGTCCGGTGAGGGTGACCACTCCCCCGCCGACCCCGACCTCGACCGTGGAGGGGGGCCGGGAGAGCGCGCCGGCCACCTGGTCGCGCACGTCGCGCCGGAGTTCCTCGTCCGGGCGCAGGAAGACCTGGAGCAGGTCGCCGCGGGTGACGATGCCGACCAGGCGGTTCCGCCCGTCGACCACGGGCAGGCGTTCCACGCCGTGCCACTGCATGGTGTGCGCGGCCTCCCGCACGGTCTGGCCGAGGGACACGGTGACGGCGGGCCGGGTCATGAGGTCCCCCGCGGTCAGCGCGCGGGCCTCGACCGCCGCGGCGCGCGCGGACCGGGTCAGTGGCGGCAGGCCGAAGCGCCGGGCACGGCGTTCCCCGTCCCGCACCGCCTGGTGCCGGAGCAGGTCGGTCTCGGAGACCACCCCGAGGACCCGCTCCTCGTCGTCCACCACGGGCAGCCCGCTGATGCGATGCTCCGCCAGCAGGCGCGCGACCGTCTTGAACGGCGTGTCGCCGGTGGTGCGTACGACCTCGCGGGTCATGACGTCGGTGATCCTGCGGTGCCTCATCGTCGTGTTCGTGTTCCTTCCGGGTCCGAGTCCGGGTCGGGATCGGGGTCGTGGTCGGGGTGGCGGCGGACGCCGCGCTCAGGGGATGGGCACGAGGAAGACCGGGCAGTGCGCGTGGTGCAGCAGGGCGTGCGTGACCGGGCCGAGCCGCGGACCGGGCCGCTGACCGTGCCGCCGATGCACCGTGATCACGACCGCGTCCGCGGCGCGGGTGGCCTCGACCAGCGCCTGGGTCGCGCCGCCCCACACCGTGTCGGTCTCCACCTCGACCTCGGGGTACTTCCCGCGCAGCGCGGCGACGGCCCGTCCGGGCACGGCCGCCCGCCTGCGTACGGCGGCGTCCGCCTCGGCCGCGGGAGCGGTTCCCGCGGACACCGGGACGGCGCACGCGTGCAGGACCCGCACCCGGGAGCCCCGCACCCGCGCCTCCTCGAAGGCGAACCGCGTGGCCTCGGTGTCCAGGTCGGTGGCCACGCCCACCAGCACGGTGCCGTGTTCGAGCCCTCCGTGGGCCGCCTCGCCGCGCACCACCAGCAGCGGGCTCGCGCAGTGCGCGGCGGCCCGCCAGCCGACGGACCCGGCCGTCAGGCCGGTGATCTCGCCCAGGCCGCGGCTGCCGATGACGGTCAGCGCGGCGTTGCGGCCCCGGCGCACCAGTTCCGCGGCGACGGGCTGCGGGCTCAGGGTCGCCGTCACGCTCAGCCCGGGAGCACGCTGTCGGGCCTGCACCACGGCGGTCTGCAGCACACCGTGGGCCCGGTCGAGCAGGGAGTGCGCGCCCTGGTCCGCGCCACGCGGCGGCTCGGGGGTCCCGTGCCTGGCCCACGGCCAGCCGTGCAGGATCTCCAGCGGCGCCCGGCGGGCCCGGGCCTCGGCGACCGCGCGGTCCAGAGCGCGTGCCGCCTCGGCCGATCCGTCGACGCCGACCAGGACATGTCCGCTCAAGGGTGTCCGGGGGGCGTACTTGCCGTAGTCCCAGAGGGTCTTGTGCTCGTACGTCATGTCCACACTCCTCGCCCCGGGCCGTCGTCGCCGCCGGTGTCCTGGCGGCGCCCGGTGTGCTGGTCCACCCCTCCCGTCACGTCCAGCCTTGTGCGGTGCGATGCGGGTTTCATGGGTCCAACGGGCACAAGCCACGCCGATCGGCCCACCCGCCCCCGTGCCCGTCGGACCGCCGCCGGAGCGGCCCTCGCGCTGCCGCCGCAGCGGACCGCCGTACTGCCGCCCCACCGGGCCACCGGGCCACCGCACTGCCGCCCCTGTAAGTCGTCGCATTCGAGATGCTTTGACCCGGAAATTGGTCCGGACTTTTCACCGGGAACGGCCCCGGGGACCGGCGGCATGCCATCCCGGAATCCCCGCCTCGCGCGCGAAGGCGCCGGATACGCCGGATGCGCCGACAAATCGACCCCGCCTGTTGATTACATAAAGACGTCGCTGTCATACTCCGCTTCCGGCCTCGTCCTCACCCCCCGACAAGGCCCCGGGATCTTCACACCAAATCCCCGATAACACCCCCGTGAATTCAGAAACCGAGCAATTCCGATTCACGGTCCCCCGACTGAGCCCGCACCTCACCAGCGCGTCCGCCTCTTCCCACCGCTCAGGGAAGCCGGACGCCCGACGGCTCCCCCGAGCCGGTGCGGGCACGAAGCAGCGAAGAAGGTGCTTTTGTGCCCGAGCAGTCCGCATGGCCCGACGACTCGTCCGCCTACCACCGCGCACACGGCGGCCGGGTTGACCCGCCCCTTATTTCCGCCCATCCCGAATTCCGTTCACTGCGCCATGCGCACCGGCGGTTCGGCGTCCGGGCAACGATGTGGTCGGTCGGCGGTTTCCTGCTGTACGTACTGCTGTCGAGTTTCACGCCGGGCCTCATGAACCAGCCCCTGGCGGGTCACCTCACTCTCGGACTCGCCCTGGGACTGGGGCAGTTCGCCGTCATGGCGGTGACCGTGTGGGCCTACACCCGGCACATGCGCACCCGCGTCGATCCGCTCGCCCGCGGCGTGCGCGCGCACCTGCACCAGCGCCCGGCCCACCGCGCCCGCACGGCCGCGCCGCACGAGGCCGCCGGGCAGAACCCGGACCAGGGTCCGAGGGGGTACCGCACGTGGTGACCACATCCGCGGGCGTGGTCGACCGGTTCAGCATGCAGCTGACGTTCCTGCTGTTCCTGTCGGTGGTCGTCGTCACGCTGTTCATGGCCCTGCTGACCGCCCCGCACCGCGACGAGATCAGCGAGTTCTACCTCGGCAACCGCGGCATGTCCGCGCTGCGCAACGGCCTGGCCATGTGCGGCGACTACCTGTCCGCGGCGACGCTGCTGGGCACCACCGGGCTGGTCGCCCTGACCGGGTACGACGGACTGCTGTACCTGGGCGGGACCACCGTGGCCTGGATGATGGTGGTGCTGCTGATCGCCGAACCCCTGCACCACGCGGGCAGGTTCACGCCCGGCGACATGATCGCCCTGCGGCTGCCCCGGATGCAGCGGCCGGTGCGGATCGCCCTGGCGGTGTGCACCCTGACCCTCACCACCCTCTACCTGGTGGCCCAACTGCTCGGCAGCGTCGCCCTGCTGACCCAGTTCACCGGAGAACCGGGCGCCACGACACGCACGTTGTGCATCGTCGTCATCGGCACCATCGTCATCGCCTACGCCTCCATCGGCGGCATGCCGGGAGCGACCGTCATCCAGATCATCAAGGCCGTGATGCTGCTGGCCGGGGTGGCGATCACCACGGTGATGGTGCTCCACCACTACCACTGGAGCCCCGACGCCCTGCTCTCCGCGGCCGCCGACGGCAGCGGCGGCGGCGAGCGCTTCCTGCAGCCCGGACTGCGCTACGGCGCCAGCACCTCCAGCAAGCTGGACTTCTTCAGCCTGGAACTGGCCATCGTGCTGGGCCTCGCCGCCCTGCCCCATGTGCTGATGCGGCTGCTCGCCCCGCGCACCGGCGCCGTACTGCGCACCTCCGTGGTGTGGGCCGTGAGCCTGGTCGGCCTGGTCTGCCTGGCGGCCGGCATCCTCGGCCTCGGCGCCACCGCCGTCGTCGGCCGGGACACCATCGCCGCCACCGACCGCAAGGGCGACGCGGCCGTCCTGCTGCTCGCCCACGCCCTGGGCGGCGGCGTGCTCACCGCGCTGCTGTCCTGCCTGGCCTTCGTCACCCTGCTCGCCGTCGCGGCCGGGCTCACCCTCGCCGCCGCTTCCTCCCTCGCCCACGACGTGTACGGCGAGGTGATCCGCAGGGGCCGGGCGACCGAGGCCGAGGAACTCACCGTCGCCCGCCTGTCCGCGGTCGTCATCGGGGTCCTCGGCATCCTGCTGTCCCTGTTCTCCTGGCAGGCCAACACCGCCAACCTCGCCTTCCTCGCGTTCGCCATCGCGGCGTCCGCGATCCTGCCGACGATCGTCTACAGCCTGTTCTGGCGGCGCTTCACCGGGCAGGGCGCGCTGCTCAGCCTGTGGGGCGGACTGGCATGCTCCGTCCTCCTCGTGGTGTTCTCGCCGGTCGTCTCCTCGACGCCGTCCTCGATCTACCCGGACGCCGACTTCGCCTTCTTCCCGCTGCAGAACCCCGGCATCGTCTCCATCCCGGCCGGCTTCCTGCTGGGCTGGCTCGGCACGGTACTGACGGCACGTCAGGAGACCGTCGTGGAGGAGGAGTTCGAGGTGAGGATGCTCGTCGGCAGCGAGTGATCCGGCCGCCTTCGAAACATTCGGAAGATCGAATCCGCCGAACGAATCCAACACCGCGTCAACCCTCCTCGTCCTCAATGGCCGGATCGCCACAACGACCCGCCTGAGCTGCGGCCACGAACTCAGAGCAGCGTCGGTCGACCCCTCGCAGCTTTCGCAACAGTCTCCGAAACCGTTGACAGTTGACAGGGGCAGACCAACACTGTCGCCACTGGCAGAGGACCCGGCACCGACGGGCTCACGAGGACGAGGAGGAAGCACGCCCATGAACGACGCACGCTTACGCAGCCGCTTCCGGCTGCTCCTCAGCGGCGCCTGCACCCTGCTGCTGGTGGCCGTCGCCGCGCTGGTCCTGCCCGGCACCGCGCGGGCGGACACGGTCGTCACCAGCAACCAGACCGGCACCGACAACGGCTACTTCTACTCCTTCTGGACCGACTCGCCCGGGTCGGTCTCGATGAACCTGGGCTCCGGCGGCGGCTACGGCACCTCCTGGAGCAACACCGGCAACTTCGTCGCCGGCAAGGGCTGGAGCACCGGCGGACGCCGGACGGTGAACTACTCGGGCAGCTTCAACCCGTCCGGCAACGCCTACCTCGCGCTGTACGGCTGGTCGCAGAACCCGCTCGTGGAGTACTACATCGTCGACAACTGGGGCACCTACCGGCCCACGGGGACGTACAAGGGCACGGTCACCAGCGACGGCGGCACCTACGACATCTACGAGACGACCCGGTACAACGCCCCCTCCATCGAGGGCAACAAGACCTTCAACCAGTACTGGAGCGTGCGCCAGACCAGGCGGACCGGCGGCACCATCACCACCGGCAACCACTTCGACGCGTGGGCCGGTCACGGGATGAACCTCGGCAGCTTCAACTACATGATCATGGCCACCGAGGGATACCAGAGCAGCGGCAACTCCAGCATCACGGTGGGCGACACCGGTTCGGGCGGCGGCACCGGCGGAGGCGGGAACAGCGGCTGCACCGCGACGCTCTCCGCGGGCCAGCAGTGGAGCGACCGCTACAACCTCGACGTCTCGGTCTCCGGCTCCGACAACTGGACCGTCACCATGAACGTCCCCTCCCCCGCCAAGATCCTCTCCACCTGGAACATCACCGCGAACTACCCCAGCGCCCAAGTACTCACCGCCAAACCCAACGGCAACGGCAACAACTGGGGCGTCACCATCCAGCACAACGGCAACTGGACCTGGCCCACCGTCTCCTGCACCACCGGCTGACCCGCGCGGCGCGGCGACCCCGCGGCCGCCGCGCCGCTCCGGTCCCGCCCGGCCCGGCGGGACCCGGAATAACGGCGTCCCCGGCGGCGTCGACCCCACGTGACCACGACCAGCCCCGACACCACCGCCGTACGGTTCTCCGTCCTCGACCGCTCCCGCGTCCGCGAGGGGCACCCGCCCGCCGAGGCGCTGCGGGACACCGTGGCGCTGGCCCGGGAGGCGGAGGCACTGGGCTTCCACCGGTTCTGGGTGTCGGAGCACCACGGCGTTCCCGGCGTCGCCGGCTCCGCGCCGACCGTGCTGGCCGCCGCCGTCGCGGCCGCGACGCGCACGATCCGCGTCGGCACGGGCGGGGTGATGCTGCCCAACCACCGGCCACTCGTCGTCGCCGAGCAGTTCGGGGTGCTGGAGTCGCTCTTCCCCGGGCGGATCGACATGGGCCTCGGCCGGTCCGTGGGCTTCACGGACGGCGTGCGCAAGGCCCTGGGCCGCGACAAGGACGACGCCCACGACTTCCCGGACCAACTGGCCGAACTGCTCGGCTGGTTCCGCGGCACCTCCCCGACCGGGGTGCACGCCCGCCCCGCCGAGGGCCTGGCCGTGCCGCCGTTCGTGCTGGCGATGGGCGAGGGCGCCGCGATCGCCGCCCGCGCGGGCCTGCCGATGGTGATCGGCGACCTGCGCGACCGCGACCGGATGCGGCGCGGCATCGATCGCTACCGCGCCGAGTTCCGTCCCTCCGCCTTCGCCGCCGAACCGTACGTCGTGGTCTCCGGCACGGTCGCGGTGGCCGCCACCGCCGAGGAGGCACGGCGGCTGCTGGTGCCGGAGGCCTGGTCGGCGGCGTACTCCCGCACGCACGGCACCTTCCCGCCGCTGCCGCCCGCCGAGCGCGTCGAGGCGCTCACCATGACCGGGAAGCAGCGCGGCTTCTTCGAGTCCGCGCTCACCGGCCACATCGCCGGCACCGAGGAACAGGTCGCCCGCGAACTGCAGACGGTCCTGAAGGACACCGGGGCGCAGGAAGTCCTCGTCACCACCAGCACCTACGACCACGCGGCGCTGCTGGACTCCTACCGGCGGCTGGCCGGAATCGTGCGGTGGACACAGGGGGCGTCTGGACGACCCGGACCCCCTATGTAAGAGTCTTACCGTGCCTTCTGTGCCCTCTGTGCGAATGACCGTCGCCGTGGCGACCGTGTTGCGGGTCTTCCTCGAAGACGTCGGCCGGCCTCGTTACGGCTACGACCTCATGCGGGTGACCGGCTTCCCCAGCGGCAAGCTGTACCCGATCGTGGCCCGGCTGCAGGCGGCCGGCTGGCTGGTCAAGGAGCAGGAGGACATCGATCCCTCCGTGGCCGGCCGCCCTGCGCGCCGTATGTACCGGCTCAGCCCCGAAGGGATCGAGTCGGCCCGACTGGAGCTCGCCGCGCTCAGCGAGCGACTGCGTCCGCCCGTGGACGCGGGCGTCGGGATCCTGCGCCCGCAGGGAGATCCCTCGTGAGCGCGGCCTCCGTCACGGCCGGTTTCGTGGTGGCCCTGGCGGGAGCGCTCGCCTGCCTCGTCGTGTGCGACCTGCTCAGCCAGGAGATCCGCGCCCGTCTCTTCCGGTTGCCGTTCCTGGTCCTGCGGCTGGCCGCCCGCAGGCTGCCACCCGACCAGCGCACCGACATCTACGAGGAGACGTGGCTGCCGGACCTCCACTTCATCCTGCACGACGAGGAGGCCGGGCCGCTCACCAGGCTGGCCAGGGCCACCGGCCACGCCCTGTCCCTGTGGCTCCGGCGCGGCGGTGCGCGGATGGCCGAGGCGCTCGCCGCGGTCACGCCCGTCCGTCTGGACGGCTTCGAGGACGTCCGGGCGCTGCCCCCGGGCCGCCGCCGGGAGTTCGCGGCGCTGACCGCCCGGTTGCGCGAACAGCTCGAGCGCCCGGCGGACCGGGACACCGCGGCGGGCCTGCTCGCGGCCGCGGTGACCGCGTGCGAGGCGTTCATCGACGACCGGGACGAGCACACGGCGAAGGAACTCGCCGTCGCCGCACGCCCGTTGACGCAGAGCCTGGATCCCGGGCATCCGGCCGTGCTCGGCATCCGCCGCGCCCACGCCCACGCGCTGCTCCAACTGGGCCGCTTCCGGCGGGCGGAGGCGCTGCTGCGCGAGCTCGGCGCGGACGAGGTCCGGGTCTTCGGCCCGGGCGCGCCGGAGACGTTCCGCACGCGCCGCCTGCTCGGCTGGGCCCTGGTGGGCGAGCGCCGCTTCGCCGAGGCGGAGGCGGAGTTGCGGTCGCTGGCGGATCGAGTGCCCGCCGACGAGATGGCGTTGAAGCTGCACATCGCGTGCATGCTGTCCTGGGCGATGGCCTGCCAGGGCCGGCACGACGAGGCGGAGGACGCCTACGACTCGGTGATCGCCTTCAGGTCGCGCGAGCTGGGCCCCGGCCACCCCGACACCCTCGACGCCCGGCACTCCCAGGGGAAGATGCTGGTGCGGTCCGGGGACGCGGCGGGGGCGCTGGCGGTTCTCCGGCCGTTGCTCGCCGACCGCGCACGGGTCCTGGGGCGCCGCCACCCGGACACGCTGGAGACCCGCAAGTACCTCGCCGTCGCCCACGCCCTGGCGCGGCCCGGCCGCGGCGGCCTCACGCGCCGCCGGGCGGTCCGCGAACTGCGGCGGGTGGCGCGGGCGCAGACCCGGCGGCACGGCCCCGACCACCTCAACACCCGGGACACCCGGCAGTGGCTGACCGTGCTCACCGGATCGGCGGCGGGCCGATGAGACTCGGGCTCCTCACCGCGTGCCTGCCCGAACTCTCCCTCGACGAGGTCGCGGCCTTCGCCTCCCGCACCGGCTACCAGGACCTGGAGCTGGCGGCCTGGCCGTCCGGCGGCACGCACCCGCACCACGCCGCCCACCTCGACGTCGCCGGCTTCTCCCGCGACGACGCGGCGCGCGTCCGCGAACTGCTGGACCGGCACGGACTCACCGTCTCCGCGGTCACCTACTGCGACAACAACCTGCACCCCGACCCCGGCGAACGCGACCGCGTCCACCGTCACCTGCGGGCCTGTGTCGACGCCGCGCAGGCCCTGGACGTCCCCCACGTCAACACCTTCGTCGGCCGCGACGTCACCCGGCCCGTCGCCGCCGGCATCGAGCTGGCCGAACGGATCCTGCCGCCGCTGCTGGACTACGCGGCCGAACGCGGCGTCCGGCTGCTCGCCGAGAACTGCCCCATGGAGGGCTGGCACCCGGACGGATACCCCGGCAACCTGGCCTACTCCCCGGAACTGTGGGACTGGATGGCCGGCCTCGGCGGCGAGGGCCGCGGCTTCCTCCTCACCTACGACCCCTCCCACCTGGTGTGGCTGGGCATCGACCCGGTCGCCGCCCTGGACCACGCCCTGGAGCGGGGCATCGTCGCGCATGTCCAGGCGAAGGACGTCGAGATCGACGAGAGCGCCCGCACCCGCTACGGCGTGTTCGGCAAGACGGTGGGACGCGGCTCGCCGACGGACGTGGGCTGGTGGCGCTACCGCGTCCCGGGGCGGGGCTCGCTCGACTTCAACCGCCTCGTCGACAGGCTCCACCGGGCCGGCTACGACGGCGCCGTCGCGGTCGAGCACGAGGATCCCGTGTGGGGCGGCACGCTCGAGCGGACGAAGACCGGGCTGCGGATCGCCGCCGACCACCTGCGGCCCTTCGTCGCCCCGGAACGGCCGTGGCCGCCGGACCGCTGAGGGGACAGGCCGGCAGATGTCAGCCGAACTGGCCCACCGTGTAGTCGCCGGCGGGCTGCCGGACGATGACGTTGAGGCGGTTGTAGGCGTTGATGACGGCGATGAGGGACACCAGGGCGGCGAGCTGATCCTCGTCGTAGTGCTTGGCGGCGTTCGCCCACGCCTCGTCCGTGACACCGCCCGCCGCGTCCGCGATGCGGGTGCCCTGCTCCGCCAGCTCGAGCGCGGCGCGCTCGGCGTCGGTGAACACCGTGGCCTCCCGCCAGGCCGCCACCAGGTTCAGGCGCGTCTGGCTCTCCCCGGCGTGCGCGGCCTCCTTGCCGTGCATGTCGGTGCAGAACCCGCAGCCGTTGATCTGGCTGGCGCGCAGCTTCACCAGTTCCTGCGTCGCGAGCGGCAACGGCGAGTTCGTGACCGTGCCGCCCGCCGCGTTGAGGTGCTTGAAGAACCGGCCTGCGACGGCGTTGGCGAAGAGGTTCAGACGAGCTTCCATGGTCGACTCCCGTGTATTCGTGGGCACTTCCACTTCTCTGACGGAACGGCCGGGCGCGGTGTGACGCGGGCCGGTGTGACCTGCGTCTCCACCCCGTGCGAAGCGGCCTTAGAATTGAAGAGTTCTTCAATTCACTAGGTGACAGGAGAGTGACCGGGATGCCGGTTCCGCTGTACGAGGCGAAGGCCGAGTTCTTCCGGATGCTCGGGCACCCCGTCCGCATACGCGTGCTGGAGCTGCTGCAGGACGGGCCGAAACCGGTGCGCGAGCTGCTCGCCGCGATCGAGGTCGAGCCGTCGAACCTGTCCCAGCAACTCGCCGTGCTGCGCCGCGCGGGCATCGTCACCGCCACCCGCACCGGCTCCACGGTGGTGTACGAGCTGGCCGGCGGCGACGTGGCCGAACTGCTCGCCGCCGCCCGGCGGATCCTGGCCACCTTGCTGACCGGGAGGCAGGACCTGCTGGACGAACTGCGCGCGACGGGACCGGCGCGTTGACCGTCGGCGGCCGGTTCCGGCTGCCGTGGCGGCGGGGCGGACAGCGGGCGGTCGTCGAACCCGCGCCACGGGCGGTACGCCGGCACGTCGCCTCCCTCACGCCGGGCCCCGAGACGGTGCGGCGCGCCCGGGAGGCGCTGACCGGGCACCTGCCCGCGGTCGGCGTCGCACCCAGGTCGGCGTTCGCGGACGCGGTGCTGCTGGTGACCAGCGAACTGGTCACGAACGCGCTGCGGCACGCCCCGCGCACCCCGGTGATCGACGTGGGGCTCACGGTCGCGGCCGGGCAGCTGGTCGTCGGCGTGGCCGACGCCGATCCCCGGCTGCCCGACCTCAGCGCGGAGGGCATGGGCGCCGGGCTGCGGCTGGTGACCGAGGTGACCGCCGACCACGGCGGCAGCGTCGGCGCGGAGCCCGCCGTCGACCACGACGGGAAGATCGTCGTGGTCCGGTTCGGCCTGCCTGTGGAGGCGGGCACAAACCCCCGGGGGTAGGGCCGACCGGCCCTGGTGCCGGTCGCGCGCGGTCTGGCACGCTGTGCGGCGGCCGAGGGGAGACTCTCCCCGATCGGACACTTGCGCCACCCGCACAAGCCCGGAAGGACTGCCCGAAGTGATCGCTGTGGTGGGACACTCCGACCTCACCGCGCCCACGCTGGCGATGCTGGAGGAAGAGCTGCGCAAGCGGCTGGCAGGTTTCGCGAGGGCGGGCCGGGCCGGGCTGGTGCGCGCCGGTCAGGGGTTGCCGGTCGCCTTCGGCAGGGCCGCCCGCGCCGCGGGACTGGCCCTGGTGACCGTCCTGCCGTCCAGGAACGGCGTGCCCGAGGTGCTGCGGCCGGGCGATCGCAGGGCGGCCGGCGAGTTGCTGCTGCTCTCGGAGCAGGTACGGCTGCTGGAGTTCGACCCGTCCGACCGCGACGCGTGCGTGGGCGCGGACGAGAGCCTGCTGCGCTCCTGCGAGCGTCTGCTGGCGGTGTGGGACGGCTCCCCTTCCAGCGGCCGTGACGCGACGGCCCATCTGGTGGCCTTCGCCCGCAGCAGCGGCATGGACGTCGAGATCCTGTGGCCCGAGGGAGCCGGTCGCATGATGCCGGGCGCGAGGGCCTCGTGATCCCGCAGCTCCCGGCGTCCGGTTCGTCCCGGCGCATGGTCGAGCTGAGCCACGAGGAGGCCCTACGGCTGCTGGGGACCGTCCAGTTGGGGCGGGTGGCGTTCAGTGAGCGGGCGCTGCCCGCGATCCGTCCGGTGAACCACCTCGTCGAGGGCGGCGACCTGATCGTGCGCACGCACGGCGGGGCGGCCCTGCTGGGGCGGGCGCTGCTGTCCGAGGTGGTGGCCTACGAGGCCGACGAGATCGACGCGGCGACGCGGACCGGGTGGAGCGTGGTGGTGACCGGGACGGCCACCCGGGTGGAGGACCCCGACGCGCTCGCCCGCTACCACCGGCTGCTCATGCCGTGGCTCGACGCGGAGCCGGGCCAGTTGATACGCATCCGGCCGGTGATCGTCACCGGATACCGGGTGGTGGGAGCAGGACGCGGCTGATCCGCCACCGGAGCGGGCAGTGGCGCCATCCGAGACGAACGGCCGGACACCGGCACCCGGCACCCGGCACCCGGCACCCGGCACCCGGCACCCGGCAAGCGAGCCGGTGACCACGGACGCGCGCCACGCGCACCGGACAGCACGCAGGCGGCCACGACTCGTTCTCGCGCGGCCCGGTGCGGTGCAGTGCGGTGCGGTGGTCCGGGGTCGGTCAGGCGTCCGCGTGGTCCCCGGCCGGCCAGCCGGTGGTGCACCACTCGTGGCGGCCCTCCACCTGTTCGCCGGGCTCCGCGCTGTGCGCGGCGCGAGCGGCGGCCAGGTCGGCGTGGACGGGGATCGGCGGGCAGTCGCCGGCCGGGACGAGGGAGCCGTCGGCCGGGATGGCGGCCAGCTCCAGTCGCCGACCCGCCCGGGCGAGCCGGACGGCGGCCTCGGTGATGGCCAGCTGCCCCTCGGGCGACCAACTGCGCAGTTCCGTCAGGTCGACGACGACCGGGCCGGTGCCCCGGGCCAGCGCCCAGCCGACCGCGCCGCTGAAGCGGCGGACGGCCTCCGGGCCCAGGTAGCCTGCGACGGACAGGATGCCGACGTTCTCCTCGACGGTGTAACGCCAGTCGATGGTCATGGTGATGAACTTCCTTGCGGGGGTTGCCGGTCGGGGTCTGCTGTCCGGTCGGTCAGAGAGGCAGGGTGATCCAGATGCTCTTGCCGCCGCCGTCCGCGTCGGCGCGGATCACGGCGGTACCGCCGAGGCCGAGCGTGAGTTCCATGACGGTGGCAAGCCCGCCCGAGCCGTCGCCGGTGGCCGGTCCGGGCAGCGTGGGCCGGTGGGGGTGCCGGTCGTGGACGGCCAAGGCCAGGCAGTCGGCGCCGGCCGCGTAGATCACCGTGACCTGCGGGGAGCGGTCGGCGGCGTGCCGGACGCTGTTGGTGACCAGCTCGCTGAGGATCAGCAGGGCGGGGTCCACGGTGGGATGGTGGGGGTTGATCCCCCACTCGGCCAGGGCCAGTTCGGCCGTCTCCCGGGCGAGCCGGACGGCGGAGGGTTCCGCGGGCACCGTGAGAACGTGCCGGAAGGGCAGGGCCGCCAGTTGTGCGGTCTGTGCGGTCATCGCACGGCTTCCTCGTGGGAGGCCCCGGCCCTCCGGGCGGGGCCGGCGGGCAGCACCCCGGAGAACTCCAGCAGGTGCCGGGCGCCCTGGATCGCCTCCGGGGTGGTGGCGTACTCGCGGCCGCCGGGGCACAGCAGGTCCAATGCGCCGACGGAGTCCAGGACCTGGCGCTGCTCGGCACGTATGCCCGAGGCGATGACGAGGATGCCGCGCCGCTTCAGCTTCTGCACCGCGTCCTTCAGGACCAGCGCGCCGGTGGCGTCGATGGTGGACACCCGCGACATACGCAGGATGACGACGCGCACGTCCGCGACCTCGGTCAGCTCCAGCAGGAATCGGTGCGCGGCGGCGAAGAACAGGGGCCCGTCGATGCGGTACGCGACGATGTGCTCGGCGAGCAGGGCGTGCTCCTCGGCGCTGTGGTCGCCGCGGTCGAGGGGCACCTGGTCGAGCCGGGCCTGCGCGGCCACCGCGCGCAGGGCGAGGGCGCCGGCCACGACCAGGCCGATGATCACCGCGTACACGAGGTCGAGGGCCAGGGTGGCGACGGCGGTCAGGACGAGGATCACCGCGTCGGACCGGGTGGCCCGGGCCATCGCTCGCAGGGAGCCGACCTCGACCATGCGGATCGCGGTGGCCAGCAGCACGCCGGCCAGCGCGGCCAGCGGGATCTTCGAGACCAGGGGCGCCGCCGCGAAGACGATCACGGCGAGGATCGCGGCGTGGATGAGTGCCGCCAGCCGGGAGCCCGCGCCGGTGCGGACGTTGACGGCCGTACGGGCGATGGCGCCGGTCGCGGGCACGCCGCCGAACAGCGGGGCGACGATGTTGGCCAGCCCCTGGCCGAAGAGTTCGCGGTCGGGATCGTGCTGCTGACCCACCGTCATGCCGTCGGCGACCGACGCCGACAGCAGCGACTCCAGCGCGGCCAGCGCCGCGACCGCGACGGCGGGGGCGAGCAGGGTGCCGAGCGAGCCGAGTTCCAGGAAGGACAGCGACGGAGCGGGCAGCCCGGCGGGCAGATCGCCGATCGGCTTCGCCGCGTCCAGGTGGGCCAGCTGCGCCACGACGGTCGCCGCGATCACGGCAAGGATGGAGAACGGCACGGTCGGCCGCAGGCGGGCGCCGACCAGCATGATCGCGGCCACCGCGACGGCGAAGCCGGCCGCCGTCCAGTTCGGGGAACCGGCGAACGCCTCGACCGCCCGCCAGGTCACCACCAGCACCCGGTCGCCTTCCGGCTTCGGCACGCCGAGCGCGTTGGGGACCTGCTGCAGGCCGATCACGCAGGCGATGCCGAGGGTGAAGCCTTCGACGACAGGGGCGGGCACGTACCGCATGTACTTTCCGGCCCGCAGCAGCGCCAGGCCGACGAGCATCAGTCCCGCCATGAGGCCGACGGTGAGCACGCCGCCCGGACCGTACCGGGCGACGATCGGCACGAGGACCACGGTCATCGCCCCGGTCGGGCCGGACACCTGCAGGTTGGATCCGCCGAAGATCGCGGCGAGTGCGCCGGCCACCACCGCGGTGGCCAGTCCGGCCTCCGCGCCGAGCCCGGAGGAGACGCCGAAGCCCAGGGCGAGGGGCAGGGCGACGATGGCCACGGTCAGGCCCGCGAGGAGGTCCCGGCGCGGGTTGCGCCGCATCTGTGCCAGATCGTCACGGCCGGGCAGCAGTGCGGCGATCCGGGCCCACGTCCGGCCGGTTCGGGTGGGGGTCGTCATCGCGCCGTGACCTCGGCTTCCCGCAGCTCGGCCAGCAGTTCGTTCTGCCCGGACAGCATCTCGGTGAGGATGCGGCGGGCGGCCTTCAGCAGGTCGGCGACGTCGCCGCCGGCCAGTTCGTAGACGACCGTCGAGCCCTCCCGCGTGGAGGTGACGATGCCCGAGCGGCGCAGCACCGCGAGCTGCTGGGAGAGGCCGGAGGCCTCGACCTCGATGGCGGCGAGCAGGTCCCGTACCGGTTTCGGCCCGCTCTGCAGCAACTCCAGCACTCGGATACGGACCGGATGTCCGAGCATCCGGAAGAACTCGGCCTTGGCCTGGTACAGCGGAACGGACACGAACCCTCGGCTTTTCTGCGAAGCCCCGTCTCGGGGCCGGTGCGTAAGGCCGCACCCGCGGCTACCTGCGAGCACAGCGAATACAGCATCTAACGAATTGCGAAATTTTGCAACTCTGCATCCCGTTCGTTGGGCTTCCCGGAGGACCCCCGGCGTGCCGGGGCATGGTTCCTGGGAACAGACCTATGTGACCGCGCTCACCCGCCGGCCGGACGAGAACACCTACGACACCAGGAGGCCTTCGTGCAGTTCGACGTGATCGTGGAGATTCCCCAGGGTTCCCGCAACAAGTACGAGATGGACCACCGGCTCGGCCGCATCCGCCTGGACCGCATGCTGTTCACCTCGACCCAGTACCCGGCCGACTACGGCTACATCGACGGCACGCTGGGCCGTGACGGCGACCCGCTCGACGCGCTGGTCCTGACCGCCGACCCCACCTTCCCCGGCTGCGCCGTCGAGTGCCGGGCCGTCGGCATGTTCTGCATGAAGGACGAGCACGGGCCCGACGAGAAAGTGCTGTGCGTCCCGGCCCACGACCCGCGCTACGCCGATGTGCAGGACATCGGCGACATCGCCGAGTTCGACCGGCTGGAGATCACCCACTTCTTCGAGGTCTACAAGGACCTCGAACCGGGCAAGTCCGTCGAGGGATCGCACTGGGAGGGCCGGGACGCGGCGTACGCGGAGATCGAGGCGTCCCGGGAACGCGCGGCCGGCGGCGGCTCGGCGTGACGCGGGAGCCCGGCACCACGGTCCGGCGGCGGACATCGCTCCGCCGGGAACTCTCGCGCGGGCTGAACCACCGCGCGTCCCACTGACCGGGCGCGACCGGAAGCGGCAAAAAACGGCTGCGGAAAATCGCGCCTTCGCGCCGGAAAATTCCACTCGATCGGACGGCGGAAAAATCGTCCGGAAACAGCCCAGGGGCCCGCACCGAGGTGCGGGCCCCTGGCTCGCGACCGCGCGCCGACAACTCAGGCGCGCGTCACGACCGTCGCTGGTGTCAGGCGGGAAGGATGTTCTCCGCCTGCGGGCCCTTCTGGCCCTGCGTGACGTCGAAGGTCACCTTCTGGCCTTCCTGCAGCTCACGGAAGCCCTGGGTGGCGATGTTCGAGTAGTGGGCGAAGACGTCAGCGCCGCCGCCGTCCTGCTCGATGAAGCCGAAGCCCTTTTCCGAGTTGAACCACTTCACGGTACCGGTGGCCATGTCAAATTCTCCTAAGGCAAGTGCTAGGGTGCCCGCACCTCGCGGGCCTCCTCATCGCTGTGATGATCACCTGCCCGAAAAATGGCAAGAATGGCAACCACGACTGCAACTGACGCTGAGCCTAGCACGGAACGATTCGGCGCCACGGAAAAACATCGGCCGGAAAAACCGGCCACGATGCCGGACCCCCTTTTCCCCACCGGATTTTCTCCGCTCCCGCGCCGTCAGGATTTTTCCGCCGCGGTCCGTCCGTCCGGCGGTCCGACTGCCGCCGTAGGCCCGACGGCCGTCCTCGGCCCGACGGCCGTCCTCGGCCCGGCATGGGCCGGGTCCGGAGCGGCCGGCGCGTCCGGCTGGGCGGCACGCGCCATGCTGCGCCGGTCGGGGTGGCTGCCCGGGAGGATGACGGCGCCTGTCTCGACCTCCGCCACCAGCCCGCGCGTCGACACCACCCGCCACACCGAGGCCGCCAGCGCGTCGTCGCCGACGAAGGCGGGCGCCGTGCTGGCCGTTCCGGCGGCGTTCCGGTAGCGCAGGCGCACCGGCTGCACCGGGACCCGGGCGTCGAGCGCGGCTTGGAAGGCGGCGCGGCGGAAGGGGCCCTGGGCGCGGCCGCACCAGGTGCTGCCCTCGGGGAAGACCGCGACCGCCCGGCCGGCGCGCAGGGCGTCCGCGATGCGGGCGACCGTGCCGGGCAGCGAGCGCAGCCGGTCGCGTTCGATGAAGAGGGCGCCCCGGGCGGCCAGCCGGCCCAGCACTGGCCACCGCCGGATCTCCGCCTTGGCCAGCATCCGGGCCGGGCGGACGGCGGCCAGCAGCGGGACGTCCAGCCACGAGATGTGGTTGGCGACCAGCAGCAGTCCGCCGGTGGGCGGGGCGGCGCCGGTGACCCGGACCCGCACTCCGGCGGCCCGCACGATGCACCGGCACCACCACCGCACCAGCCCGGCCGGCAGGTGCCCGCCGAGCGGTGACAGCGCGATGCCGGCGAGGACCAGGGCGAGCACCGCGGCCAGCCGCAGCACGGCCAGCCCCGTGGCCGTCGGCCGCGCCGGCTCCAGGCACGCCCCGGGGGTGCAGGGAGCGCTGGGGAGCCAGCCGCTCATCAGGCCGGGACGAGGGAGAGGAAGTGCCGCAGGTAGCGCTGGTTGACCCGGCGCATCGGCAGCAGCACGTACAGGTCGGCGACCCCGAAGTCCGGGTCGTGCGCGGGCTGCCCGCACACCCAGGCGCCGAGGCGGAGGTAGCCGCGCAGCAGCGCCGGCAGCTCGGCCGGGGCGGCGGACGTCGCCGCGTCCGGGATCCACGGCAGCAGCGGCCGTACCCGGTATTCCTCGGGGGCCAGGTGCTTGGTCCGCACCCGGTCCCAGGTCGCGGAGGCGAGCGCGCCGCCGTCGGCGAGCGGGACGGAGCAGCAGCCGGCCAGCCAGTCGTGGCCGCGGTCGACCATGTAGCGGGCGATGCCGGCCCAGATGAGCCCGATGACGGCGCCGTCCCGGTGGCCGGGGTGCACGCAGGAGCGGCCCACCTCGACCAGGCCGGGCCGGATGGCGTCGAGCGGGCCGAGGTCGAACTCGCCCTCGGCGTAGAGGCGTCCGGCGACCGCGGCGCGTTCCGGGGGCAGCAGCCGGTAGGTGCCGACGACCTGCCCGGTCGTCTCCTCGCGCACCAGCAGGTGGTCGCAGTACGCGTCGAAGGGGTCGATGTCGAGGCCGGGCTCCGGGCCGGTCAGCAGGGCGCCCAGCTCCCCGGCGAACACCTCGTGCCGCAGCCGCTGCGCGGCGCGCACGTCGGACTCGTCGCGGGCGAGGGTGACGGTGTAGCGGGCGGGGGCCGCGGGCTGCGGGGGAAGGTCGAGTGCGGTGGCGGTCATGGCTGTCTCCTGGTCGCGGGCCGGGTCGGCGAGGCGGGGAGCAGAACCGGGGCGTGCGATCTGCCGCCCCTGTTCTTCCGAGGCCGGCTGACCTTCGCGTGACCGGCGCCAGGAGTGCCGGTGTGAGGTTGTTGAACGGCTCGCGCGGCGCCCCCGGCGACCGCCGGACATGCGAGACGGGGCCGGGGAGCACCACTCCCGGCCCCGCCCGTCCGCGCCCTCGGCGAACGTTCACTGTGCCAAGCGCAGGCGCTACCGCTTGGCGACCTTCCGGGTGGCGCGCAGCCACTCCTTGTTCATGCTGGTGATGGACATCAGCGGGATGCCCTTGGGGCAGGCGGTGGCGCACTCGCCGGTCAGCGTGCAGCCGCCGAAGCCCTCCTCGTCCATCTGCGCGACCATGTCCAGCACCCGGGTCTCCCGCTCGGGCGCGCCCTGCGGCAGCACGTTCAGATGGTTGATCTTGGCGGAGGTGAACAGCATCGCCGCGCCGTTCGGGCACGCGGCGACGCACGCCCCGCACCCGATGCACTCGGCGTGTTCGAAGGCGAAGTCGGCGTCCGGCTTCGGCACCGGCGTCGAGTGCGCCTCCGGGGCGGAGCCGGTGGGCGCGGTGATGTAGCCGCCGGCCTGGATGATCCGGTCGAACGCCGAGCGGTCCACCACCAGGTCCTTGATCACCGGGAACGCGGACGCGCGCCAGGGCTCGATGTCGATGGTGTCGCCGTCCTTGAAGGACCGCATGTGCAGCTGGCAGGTGGTGGTGCGCTCCGGCCCGTGCGCGTCGCCGTTGATGACGAGCGAGCACGCGCCGCAGATGCCCTCGCGACAGTCGTGGTCGAAGGCGACCGGGTCCTCGCCCTTGAGGATGAGCTCCTCGTTGAGCGTGTCGAGCATCTCCAGGAAGGACATGTCGGAGGAGATGCCGTCCACCTCGTACGTGGACATGGTGCCTTCCGCGTCGGCGTTCTTCTGCCGCCAGACGCGCAGGGTGAGCTTCATGCGTAGCTCCGCTGAGTGGGGTGGACGTACTCGAAGACCAGGTCTTCCTTGTGCAGGACGGGAGCGTCGCCGGTGCCGGTGAACTCCCAGGCGGCCGCGTAGGCGAACTCGTCGTCCCGGCGGGCGGCTTCGCCGTCGGGGGTCTGGGACTCCTCGCGGAAGTGGCCGCCGCAGGACTCGGCGCGGTGCAGCGCGTCCAGGCACATCAGCTCGGCGAGCTCGAGGTAGTCGACGATGCGGTTGGCCTTCTCCAGCGACTGGTTGAACTCCTCGCCGGTGCCCGGCACCTTGATCCGCCGCCAGAACTCCTCGCGGATCTGCGGGATGCGCTCCAGGGCCTTGCGCAGCCCCGCCTCGGTACGCGCCATGCCGCAGAACTCCCACATGAGCTCGCCGACCTCGCGGTGGAAGGAGTCGGGGGTGCGGTCGCCGTCGACCGAGAGCAGCCGCGTCAGCCGGTCCTCGGTCTCGGCCAGCACCTCCCGTACGACCGGGTGTCCGTCGCCCACCTCGCCCTGGTGCGGGTTGCGGGCGAGGTAGTCGTTGATGGTCGCCGGCAGCACGAAGTAGCCGTCGGCCAGGCCCTGCATCAGGGCGGAGGCGCCCAGCCGGTTGGCGCCGTGGTCGGAGAAGTTGGCCTCGCCGATCGCGAACAGGCCGGGGACGGTGGTCTGCAGGTCGTAGTCGACCCACAGGCCGCCCATCGTGTAGTGCACGGCCGGGTAGATCCGCATCGGCACCCGGTACGGATCCTCGTCGGTGATCCGCTGGTACATGTCGAAGAGGTTGCCGTACTTCGCCTCGACGGCCTTCCGGCCCATGCGCGCGATGGCGTCGGCGAAGTCGAGGTAGACGCCCTGTCCGCCGGGGCCGACGCCCCTGCCCTCGTCGCAGACGTTCTTCGCGGCGCGGGAGGCGATGTCGCGCGGGACCAGGTTGCCGAAGGACGGGTAGATGCGCTCCAGGTAGTAGTCGCGCTCGTCCTCGGGGATCTGGTTCGGGGGCCGGGTGTCGCCCTTGGCCTTCGGCACCCAGATCCGGCCGTCGTTGCGCAGCGACTCGCTCATCAGCGTCAGCTTGGACTGGTGTTCGCCGGTGCGCGGGATGCAGGTCGGGTGGATCTGCGTGAAGCACGGGTTGGCGAAGTACGCGCCGCGCCGGTGCGCCCGCCAGATGGCGGTGGCGTTGGAGTTCATGGCGTTCGTCGACAGGTAGAAGACGTTGCCGTAGCCCCCGGACGCCAGGACCACGGCGTCGGCGAAGTAGGTGGAGATCTTGCCGGTGATCAGGTCCCGGGCGACGATGCCGCGGGCCCGGCCGTCGACGACGATCAGGTCGAGCATCTCGGTGCGCGGGTGCATCTCGACGTTGCCGGCCGCGATCTGCCGGCTGAGCGCCTGGTAGGCGCCGAGCAGGAGCTGCTGGCCCGTCTGACCGCGGGCGTAGAAGGTGCGGGAGACCTGGACGCCGCCGAAGGAGCGGGTGTCGAGCAGGCCGCCGTACTCGCGGGCGAACGGCACGCCCTGCGCCACGCACTGGTCGATGATCTCGACGGAGATCTGGGCCAGGCGGTGGACGTTGGACTCGCGCGCCCGGAAGTCGCCGCCCTTGACGGTGTCGTAGAAGAGGCGGTGGACGGAGTCGCCGTCGTTGCGGTAGTTCTTCGCCGCGTTGATGCCGCCCTGCGCGGCGATGGAGTGGGCGCGGCGCGGGGAGTCCTGGTAGCAGAACTGGACCACGTGGTAGCCCTGTTCGGCGAGCGTGGCGCCCGCGGAACCGCCGGCCAGACCGGTGCCGACGACGATGACGGTGTGCTTGCGCCGGTTGGCGGGGTTGACCAGCTTGGCCTCGAAACGGCGCTTGTCCCAGCGCTCGTTGACCGGGCCGGACGGGGCCTTGGTGTCGGCGACCGGCTCACCGGTCGTGTAGGCGGTGTAGGTCATGTCAGCTCACCACTCCGGTCATGACGCCCACGGGGACGGCGATGAAGCCGGCCGTGAGCAGCAGCGCGAGGACGTTCGCGACGGTCTTCAGGGCGCGGTCGCGGGCGCGGCTGCCGAGGCCAAGGGTCTGGGCGGCGCTCCAGAGGCCGTGCCGGATGTGCAGGCCGAGCGCCAGCACCGCGAGGATGTAGACGGCGTTGCCGTACCAGGTGGAGAAGGTGTCCACGACGTTCTGGTACGGGTGGCCCTCCTGGAAGGCGCCCGGGTGGGCGGTGCCGGTGGTCAGGTCGAGGATGTGCCAGACGATGAACAGGCCGAGGATGATCCCGCCCCAGCGCATCGTCCGCGTCGCGTAGCTCGCCCGCGGCCTGGAGTGCACGTACTTGCTGGGACGCGCCTTGATGTCGCGGCGGCTGAGCTGGTACGCGGAGACGGCGTGCGCGACGACCGCGACCACCAGGACCACGCGGATCAGCCACAGCGTCCACTCATAGTGCATGAACGGTTCGCCCACGGTGCGCAGCCAGTGCGCGTAGTGGTTGAACTCCTGCGGGCCGAAGAAGATCTTCAGGTTGCCGATCACGTGGGCGACCAGGTACAGCAGCATGATCACGCCGCTGACGGCCATCACCGTCTTCTTGCCGACGGAGGAGTCCCACACGGTGCGCGCCATAGACGGCCGTCGGTCCGTCCGCGTTGCCAGAGCCATGTGTCCTGACGTTAGGACCGAAAGGCCCCATCGGTCCAAGACATGGTCCGCCTTGTTTCCATAGGCCGGCACTATCGTGGGTGTATGCAGTTCCAGCAACTCCAGTACTTCGTGGCCGTCGCCGAGACCCGGCACTTCACCCGGGCCGCCGAACTCGTGCACGTGGCCCAGCCGTCGCTGTCGCAGCAGATCAAGGCGCTGGAGCGGGAGCTGGGGGCCGACCTGTTCCTGCGGGCGCGCGGCAACATCAGCCTCACCGACGCCGGCGAGGCCCTGCTGCCGCTGGCCCGGCGGATCCTCGCCGACGCGGAGACGGCCCGGTACGAGGTGCAGGAGCTGGTGCAGCTGCGCGGCGGGCGGGTCCGGCTGGGCGCGACGCCGAGCCTGTGCACGGGCCTGCTGCCGGACGTGCTGCGCGCCTTCCACGACCGCTACCCCGGCATCCGGCTGATGGTCGAGGAGGGCGGCTCCCACGACCTGGTACGGGAGCTCGCCCGCGGCGCCCTCGACCTCGCCCTGGTGGTGCTGCCGCTGCCGACGCCGTCGCCCGCGCTGACGACGGTGGAGCTGCTGCGCGAGGATCTGGTGGTGGTCTCCTCGCCGGAGGCGCCGGCGCCCGGCGGACCGGGCCGGCGGACCGTGCGCGTCGCCGACCTGGAGGGCGAGCGTCTGGTGATGTTCCGGCACGGCTACGACCTGCGCGAACTGACCGTGGCCGCGTGCCGCGCCGAGGGGTTCGAGCCGGACTTCGCGGTGGAGGGCGGCGAGATGGACGCGGTGCTGGGCTTCGTCCGGGCGGGCCTGGGCGTGGCCGTCGTCCCCCGCATGGTCGCGACCCGGTCGGGCCGCGGCCTGCGGGTCACCCCGCTGGCCCGCCCCGGCCTGCACCGCATCATCGCCCTGGCCCACCGCAGCGACGTGGCTCCGCCACGAGCGGCCCGCGAGCTGCAGCGGATGCTGCTGGAACGCTGACCCGACGCCACCGCGCCCTGCCCGCGCGGCCCGGGCGGGTCGCGCGGGCACGGCGGGTCGCGCGGGCAGGGCGGACCGGACTCCGCGGACCACCGACCGTCCGGGACGGCCGGGCGGTGATCCGACGCCGGCCCGACCGGGCCGACCGTCCCCACTCGGCCCGGGCTCCGCGGGCCGGGCTGCGCGGCCCGGGCACCGCGGCCCGAGCACCGCGGCCCGTCGGCCGTCCAGCACCGTGCGCGGCCGGCCGCACGGAACACCGTGCACGCCACCAGTCGCGCGAACAGGCCCGCGCCCGTCGGCTACGCGGGACGCCCCCGACACGAACTGAGGTCGGGCAGGCGGTCTCAACGCGGGAGCGGACCGCCGGGTCCGGGGGGTCGGTTCGCCCGCGATCGCCGCGCCCACGTCGTCGGCCGGTTCACGCGTCACCCGCACATGACGGCGTGCGGGTCGGGGCGTCAGCCCGTCGGGGCGTCAGCCCGTCGCGTCGACCAGCGCCAGCTCGTGCAGGCGGTCCGGCGGGCCCGGGCGGGCGTAGTACCAGCCCTGGGCCGTGTCGCAGCCCAGCAGCCGCAGCTGCTCGGCCTGGGCTCCGGTCTCCACGCCCTCCACGGTCACCGCGAGGTCCAGGCTGTGGGCGAGCGAGACGATCCCCTCGACGATCTTCAGGTCGACGGGGTCGGCGGGGAACTGCTGCATGCTCTGGGTGAAGGAGCGGTCCAGCTTGAGGACGCTCACCGGCAGCCGGCGCAGGTTGGCCAGGTTGGAGTAGCCGGTGCCGAAGTCGTCCAGGGCGATGTCGACGCCCATCTCCGCCAGCCGGCGCAACGGTTTGAGCAGGTCGTCGTCGGCGCCGATGAGCGCGGACTCGGTGACCTCCAGGCACAGCGCGTGCGGTTCGACGCCGGCCCGCTCGAGGATGTCCACGGTGTCCTGGACCAGGCCGGGATGCGTGAGCTGGCACGGCGAGAGGTTGACGTTGATGCGCAACGGCCCCGCGTCCGCCCCCGCCCCGTGCCGTTCGCGCCAGGCGCGGGCCTGCCGGATGGACTGCTCCAGCACCCAGCGGCCGAGCGGCACGATCAGGCCCGTGTGTTCGGCGAGCGGGATGAAACGGTCCGGGCCGAGGACGCCGTGCTGCGGATGCAGCCACCGCACCAGCGCCTCGGCGCCGCGCACGCTGCCGTCGCCGAGGTGGACCAGCGGCTGGTACTCGATGAAGAACTCGCCCCGGTCCAGCGCCGTCGGCAGCGCGGTGGTCAGCCCGTGCCGGGTGATGACGCGGGCGTCGGCCTCGGGGTCGGCGAGCTCGAAGCGGTTGCCGCCCGCCGACTTGGCCCGGTACATGGTGATGTCGGCGCTGCGCAGCACCTCCGCCGGGCTGCGCTCCGCCGCCGGGCCCTCGACGATGCCGATGCTGCCGCGCACGGTCAGCTCCCGGCCGTCGACGCTGATCGGGGCGATGAGGGCGTTCATGATGCGGGTGGCGAGCTCGTCGACCCCGCGCTCGGTGTCGGGGCCGGTGGTGAGCGCGACGAACTCGTCGCCGCCCAGCCGGGCGACCATCTCGCCGGGCGCGGTCGCGCACGCCTGCAGCCGGTCGGCGACCTCGACCAGCAGCCGGTCGCCGGCCGCGTGACCGAGGCTGTCGTTGACGGTCTTGAAGCCGTCCAGATCGAGGTAGCACAGGCCGAAACGGTGGCCCTCCCCGGCGCCGAGCGCCTTCTCCAGACGTTCGAAGAAGAAGGTGCGGTTGGGCAGGCCGGTGAGCGCGTCGTGCGTGGCCTCGTAGCGCAGGCGCAGGTTGAGCAGCCGCCGCTCGGTGGTGTCCTCCATGAGGGCCAGCTGGTACTGCGGGTTGCCGTCGGGGTCGCGCAGCAGGGAGACCGTCAGGTTCGTCCACAGAACCGTTCCGTCAGACCG
This sequence comes from Streptomyces sp. NPDC031340, assembly GCF_055569945.1. Lineage (NCBI taxonomy): Bacteria > Bacillati > Actinomycetota > Actinomycetes > Kitasatosporales > Streptomycetaceae > Streptomyces > Streptomyces sp. NPDC031340. The sequence goes on along the minus strand of NZ_JBVIIE010000062.1, from coordinate 8,110 downwards.
GTTGAACGCCTTCTCCAGGTGGTAGTGCTCGCGCTCGCCGCGCACGAGTTCCTCGTAGAGCCGCCAGGTCTGCGGCGCGTCCTCGGGGTGCGTCCACTCCGTGACGTTACGGCCCCGGAAGGCCTGCGGGGACTGGCCGAACATGCGCAGCAGCGCCCCGTTGACCTGGAGGATGTTGCCCTCGAGGTCGGCTATGCCGATGCCTATCGCCGCGCCTTCGAAGACCGCCCGGAACCGGGCCTCGCTGGCGTGCAGCGCCTGCGCCACCACCCCCTGCGCCGTCAGGGCTGCCGCCGATATGGCCTCCTGCTCGGCCAGCGTCCGCTCCCGCAGCGCCTGCGCGAACCCGGCGGCCATGGCGTGCTGCAGCCGCGCCGAACGGGCCCGCAGCTCCTCCTGGTCGCCGTCCTCGCCGCAGTACAGCACCAGGTAGGCGTCGACGCAGTCCAGGGTGCGGCTGAGGGCCTCCGGGTCGGTGCAGTGCGCGGTGACCAGGGCGGCGCCGGCGGCCCTGCCCTGGTCCGCGTCGAAGGCCCGGGTGTGCAGTGCCTGACTCAACCGCCGCGCCAGCGGCAGGAGCTGTTCCTCGAATTCGGGCCGGGTCAGCGACGTGGAGGTCACCGGGAACACGGCCCGGCTCCAGATCGTCGCGAACCGGCGCAGTCTGCCCTCCGGGCCGTCCGGTTCCTCGATCACGCCGTACGCCCCACGCCCGCGAAACCGGAGAAGGCGAAGGGATCCTCGTCCTCCGGCGCCGTCTCCGGCCGCCAGAGCGGCATCGGCACCAGTCCCGGTTCCACCATGTCGTACCCCTCGAAGAACCGCGCGATCTCGTCGCGCGAGCGCATGATCAGCGGGTTGCGGATGTCCTTGTAGACGTCCACGGTGCCCGCGGCCCGCTCCTGAGGGAGCGGTATTCCCTCGTACGAGGCATGGGTGAGGATCAGCAGACTGCCCGGCGCGAGCGCGTCGCGCAGCTGGGCCACCGCCTCGTACGGGTCGTCCTGGTCTTCCACGAAGTGCAGTATGGCAACCAGAAGCAGCGCCACCGGGCGGTTCAGGTCGATCAGCCGCCGGACTTCGGAACTTTCCAGGATCTCCTCGGGCTTGCGCAGGTCGGCGGCGACGACGCCGCAGTCGTCGTTGCCCTGCAGCACCGCCTGGCTGTGGGCGACGGCGACCGGGTCGTGGTCGACGTAGACGACGTGGGTGCCGGGTGCGGCCGCCTGGGCCACCTCGTGGACGTTGCCGAACGTCGGTATGCCGGAGCCGATGTCGAGGAACTGGGTGATGCCCTCGGCGGCCGCGAAGCGCACCGCGCGGCGCATGAACGCCCGGTTGGCCTGCATGATCTTGGGGAGTCCCGGCAGGAACTCCATGGCCTTGCGGGCCGCTTCCCGGTCGACCTCGAAGTTGTGCGAACCGCCCAGGTAGTAGTCGTAGATTCGCGAAACGCTCGGCACCGAGATGTCGATGCTCCGTGGGGCCCAGGCGGGACGCTCCATCTATCTCTCCAGGCGTAGGCGATCCGGTGTTCGAAGTGAGGCTACTGATCGCCTGCCAACAGGGCGAGAGGAAACGGAAATTGACCATCCGTTCCCGGTCACTGCCTGCGGCATGTGCCGATTTGACATACCACACACTCGCTGCGAAAGGTATCGGAGCCTTCCGCAAGATTCCGGTCCAGGACGATACGAACGAAGCGATACCACCATGTCCGGGCATGACGCACAACGGTCCGCCCCCTCCGTGCGGTGCGGAGGGGGCGGACGGTGGGTCGAGCGCGCTGCCGGGCGATCAGCCGTGGGGAGGCGACCGCTACTGCTTCGGCGCGCCGACCGGCTTTCCGTCGGGCGCGACGGCGTACCAGGTGCCGCCGATGCCCTGACCGTTGGTGTCCCCGGGGTTCTTGTCACCGGAGAAGGTGTAGACGGGCCAGCAGTTGATGGTCTGCTGCTTGACGCCGTCGGGCCGGGTGAAGCTCATCAGGCCCTTCTTCTGCACGCCCTTGGTGTCGTTCGCGGCCACCGGGCCGACCGCCGGCCACTTCTCCAGGCAGGAGCCGGTGCAGGCGGACACGGGCTTGGGCCAGGCCTCGTCCTTCATGAAGCGGTAGACCGTGTGGCCGTTCTTGTCGACGACGATCTCACCGAGCTTGGGATCGTTACGGGTGGACAGTCCGGGCAGGGAGGCCAGCGTGGCCTTCTTGCCGTCCGGGGCCAGCGCGTACCACTTGCCGCCGACGCCCTGTCCCGTGATGTCCCCGGCCTTGGTGTCCTTCGCGTAGCGGTACGCGGGCCAGCCGCCGATGGTCAGCTGCTTGCTGCCGTCGGCCCGGGTGACCTCACCGAGCAGGGACTTGTCGACACCGGCGCCCGCGGTGGCGTCGTCCGCGGGCACGGGCGGCCAGGTCGTGGCACAGGCTCCGTCGCAGTTGGACTTGGGCGGCTCGGCGGTGTCCGCGTCGAAGCGGTAGAGAGTCAGGCCGGCGCCGTCGGTCAGCACCTTGCCGAGTTCCGGGTTCTGGGCGACGGACAGCTTGCCCGCGGCGGAGGTCTGGGTCGCGGCGCCCTGGCCGTCCGCGCCGTATCCGTTGCTGGGGCTCGCGCTCGCGGCGGCGCCCACACTTCCGTAGTCCCCCGCCGCCGCCGTGGCGCCCACGTTCTGCGTGCCCGCCGACGTGGCGTTTTCCTGACCGCACGCCGTCGTCAGCGCCAGCACGGCCGCAGCGCTTGCCACGAGTGAGGCGCTCCGCCAGGAGGTCTTCATCGTCAACTCCCCAAAATCACAACGGGTGTCGCAGCGCCCTGCTGCGCCGCCGCACGACACTGGGTACGCACGGAGCACGCGGATGTGTTCAACCGCGGCACGAATTTCTTTCCGGGATCTGTGAACCGGTGCGACATCCCGCGCAAGTGTCCACCACGCCGACATGTGGCACCGGTCGCGGCCAAACCGGCACAGCCCACGCATCCTCCCTTCGGGCCAACCCTCCCGGCGCGGCGGCATGTGACGCCCCGCGGCGGCTCATGCTCTCCGTCGTGCATCGACCCGAACCGTCCCGATCCGGCCTCGTCGTACGGATGTTGGCGTCGGCGGCGCTGACCTGGCTGCTGCTGGCCGCCCCGGCCGGTGTCGCGGCCGCCGACGCCTGCGCCTACGCGTCGACCGGGCCGGGCGGCACCACGGCGGTGGCGGTCGCCGGGAACCATGCCTGGCCGACATCCCCGGCCACCTGGCCGACACCCCCGGCCTGCCCGGACCCCCCGCAGACCACCCCGACGCCGACACCCACGCCCACGCCCACGCCGACGCCGACGCCGACGCCGACCAGGATTCCGGCCCCGCCGCCGAAGCCCCCGTCGGCCCGGCCGACGCAGCCGCGGCCCCAGCCACCGCCCGCCCCTCCCGCTCCCCCGCCACCCGCACCCCCGCCGCACCCGTCGGCGCCCGCTCCCAGACCCGTCCCGCGGCACTCGGCCACACCGGCCCCGCGGCCGTCCGCGACTCCGGTGAGCTACCCCCGCTTCCAGGCGCCGCCCCGGCTGCCTCCCCGCCACCGCCGGTCGCCCGTCACCTTCGTCCTGCTCATCACCGCGCCCGCGGTGATCGCCGTCGCCGCGCTGCGGCCGCGCTGACCCTCAGGAGGCACGTCTTGCCGGATTGGCTCGTTCTCACCCTCACGCTGCCGGCCGCCTGCGTCGCGGTGGTCGCTGTCACCTTCCTGCGCCACCGCACCGCCGCCGCCGACGAGGACCCCAGCGAGACCCCGGACGTCATCGAGTACATGACGATGTGGATCGGCGTGGTGTACGCCATCGTGCTGGGCCTGGCCATCGCCGGGGTGTGGGAGGCGCGCAGCGCGGCCCAGGACCACGTCCGCAGCGAGGCCGTCGCCCTGCACGAGATCTCCGAGCGGGTACGGGTCTACCCGGCCGGCGTCCGCGACCGCGTCCGCGGCGATGTCGACGCCTACGTCGGACACGTCGTCGGCACCGAGTGGAAGGCGATGGCGGAACACCACCGGGTCACCGAGCGCGGCGCCGAACTGCTCGGCCGCGTCCGCCGGGACGTCACCGACTACCAGCCGAGGACGGACTTCGAGGCACAGGCCTACCAGCCCCTGGTCGACCAGGTCGCCGCGGCGGACCAGGCGCGCAGCGCCCGCGCCGACTCGCAGGGGGCGACGATGCCGGGGGTGGTGTGGTTCGGGCTCATCGGCGGCGCCGTGGTCACCGTGGGGATGGTGTTCGCGCTGCAGATCCGGAGCACCGCCCGGGAACTGGCGCTGGCTGCCCTGTTCTCCGCCCTGATCGCCTTCCTGCTGTTCCTCATCTGGGACTTCGACGCGCCCTACAGCCGGGGCCTGCCCGCCTCGGCCTCCCCGTTCCTGCACCTCTTCCCCCACGTCACGGGCTGACCGGCCCACCCCGCGCGGGCACCCGGCCGGACGCACCCGGCCGGACGCACCGGACCCCCGGCCCCGCGAAGGGGAACGGGGGTCCGGGGGTCCGGTGTGCCCGGGGATTCAGACCTGCCTCTCCGAGCGGCGGCGCATCCAGAACAGCCCGCCGACGACGACGGCGGCCGCCACCAGCCCACCGCCGATCGCGATGTCGGTCGGCGTCGCCCCGCTGGAGCTGCTGCCGCCGAGGCCGCCGCGGACACCGCCGATGACGGTGAAGGCGGCCGGGTTGGTCAGGATCTTGCCGTTGCAGTTGACGGTGATGCTGTGCGATCCGGTCCTCGCGTTGAGGCTGATCGTCGCCGTGCCCTTCGCGGTCGTGCCGTCACGGCGCATGGTCGAGCCGTCACTGTGAATCGAGCCGTCATCGCGAATGGGTGTCAGGGTGGCCGGCTGCTGGAAGGCGTCCGAGGTGGCGGTACCCCCGGTGGGGCAGCCGTCGACGGTGATGGTGAGCTGCCCGCCGCGGGCGATGACGCTCGGCAGGGCGACGATGTTGCGCGGGTTGACGTTCATGCCGTCCCGCGCGACCGCCGCCGGTGCGGCGAGCCCGAGGGCGGCGACCGCGGCGGCAGAGGCAGCCAGGGCACGAGTAGTACGCATGTGATCCTCCGCGGAAGACGCCCCGGGGCCCGTCCCCGGTGGATCGGCGAGAAAGCGCCTCCCGCAATCGACCCTCAGTTGCCGCGTGCCCGCCCGCATTTCGGCGATGGTCCGTCCTGGTGAGACAACACGCCGGGCGATGACCGCGCAACCGGATATCAGCCCAGGTCACGGACCGTCAGAAAATTTCTTTACTCGGCAACTCGGATGGCTCACCAAGGAAGTACGGGGCCACCCGTTCGCTTCTTCCCCGTCGCCGGTTCCGCGCGCGGGACATAGCTTTCTCGTATGCGCGAATGACGCGGCGACGGCCGCGTCGAGAGGGGAAGTCGAATGTCTGCGTTCGAGCTGGCCGAGGACGAGGAGGAGCTGCGGCCGAAGAGGCGTGCTCCTTGGGGCGTGATAGCGCTGGTTCTGCTGACCGGCCTCGCGCTCATTCGGAATGGTTCGGGAGAATTCGACATGGGCCCGCCGCAGCCCGCCTCGGCGGCCGCCGCGGACGGTCGCGTCCCTTCCGCCGCCCCCGCCACGCTCCAGGCGTTGCCCTACTCCGCCCCCGACCGGGTGCGGATCCCGGCCATCCAGGTCGACGCGCCCGTCATGCCGGTCGGGCTCGACGTGGACGGCTGGGTGGCGGCACCGCCGCCGGAGGACCCCAATCTGGCGGGCTGGTTCACCGGTGCCGTCACTCCCGGCGAAAAGGGCACCGCGGTCGTGGTCGGCCACGTCGACAACATGCAGGGCCCCGCCGTTTTCTACGGTCTCGGGGCCCTGAAGAAGGGAAATCACATCGAGGTCGCCCGCCAGGACGGAAAGACGGCCGTGTTCGAGATCTACGGCGTCGAGGTCTTCGCGAAGAGCAACTTCCCCGGCGACCGCGTCTACGCCTCCAAGGGCACCCCGGAACTGCGGGTCATCACCTGCGGGGGCGGTTTCACCAAACAGAACGGATACGACGGCAATGTCGTCGTCTTCGCCCGCCTGGCCGAGGTCCGCTGAGCGTTCCCCGGCCCGGGCGGGCGGATTCACCGTCACACGGGGTGCCTTCGCGGCACGGTGATGTGATAGCCGTTGTTCAGCAGGTACGGCAGATAGTCGCGCAGCGCGCGGACACTCTGCGAGCGGTCGCCCCCGGCGTCGTGGGAGAGCACCACGACGCCGGGGGCGGCGCCGTGCTCGACCCGGTCGACGATGGCGCCCGTGCCGGGGGTGGTCCAGTCGAGGGTGTCGATGCTCCAGGCGAGCGGCTCCATGCCCAGTTCGGCGCCGATCTGGAAGACCGTGCGGTTCCAGGCCCCGTAGGGCGCGCGGAACCAGGCGGGCCGTTCGCCGCAGGCCTCCTCGACGACGGCGCTGGTGCTTTCCATCTCCGAGCGGATCCGGGCGCCGCTCAGACTGGTCAGCAGGGCGTGCGACCAGGTGTGGTTGCCGATCACGTGACCGGCGTCCGCCATCCTGGCCAGCAGGTTCTTGTTGTAGGAGGCCATCTCCCCGCACACGAAGAACATCGCGTGCACGTCGTGCTCGGCCAGCACGTCCAGGACCCGCGGCGTGTACCGGGGGTCCGGTCCGTCGTCGAAGGTCAACACCATGGTGCGGCCGTTTCCGGGCAGCCGCAGGAACGGCTCGTGCCGCACCACGGTCGGGCCGGGGGCGGCGCGCGGCGGGCCGTATCCGGTCAGGGGTTGGAGGCGGTAGGCGGACGGCTTGAGCGCCTGGCGGGCCTGGCGGGCCCGGCGGGCCTGCGGGCCGGCGACCGGGGCGGTGGACCCGGCGGGCGCGTCGCCCCCGCCGAGCGTGAACACACCGACCGTGCCGGCCGCGCCCAGGGCTGCGGCGCCGCCCGCGAGCAACAGCCGCCGTCGGGTGAGCAATTGATCCTTCTTCATGACTCATCAGTCGACCGGCCGTAGCCGGGCGCACCGCACCTGCACCGATGCGGCGGTAGGAATGCACTCACCCGGCTCAAGTATTCGGGTCATACGACGAACGCCGTCTTCCGGTCGGGTGAGGGCGGGTTGGCCGCCGCCCGGGCGGCGGAGGCACGCGCGGGGACGGCGACCAGGGGACCGGGGACGGTCCGTTCACGCCGGCCGTAGAAGGCGGCGTCGCGCCCGGCCTCGTCCCCTCGGCGAGGCCGGGCGCCGACGGCGACGACGTGTCCGCGGGTGATCCCGGGCCGCGGCGCGGTCTACGGGTGCCCCTTTCACCGGAGTTTGCGCACGGGCGGCGACGACCGGCCCCGCCGACGGATCTCGACGACCCGGGCGTCCGGTCCGGCGGCCGGCCCTCGGCCCAACGGCGTCGGGGTGCGTGCCGCGTGCGCCCCGCCCGCCGGGAGGATCCCGCGTGGCGGCCGGACCTGCGGCTTCCGATAGCCTCGAAGCCGTGACGGAACAGCACTCGCACCAGTTCGAGCGGGGCACGGACGGGCCGAAGGTCATCGTGGTCGGCGTCGACGGCTCCGACTCCTCGCTCCGTGCCGCGGCGTACGCGGCCGGCCTGGCCAGGCGGCAGCACGCGCTGCTCGCCGTCGTGTACGTCCAGCCGGTCATGGCGGCGGGGGCGGCGATGGGGGCGCCGGTCGCCGACACGACCGACGAGATCGCGGAGGACCTGGTCAAGCAGATCCGGGAGGCCTCCCAGCGGGTCAGGGGGCTGTACGAGGTGCGCTGGGAGTTCCACACCTTCCGCGGCGACCCCTACACCGGCCTGGTGAAGGCGGCGGACGATCTGAAGGCGGACGCGGTGGTGGTGGGCGCCTCCGAGCAGGCCGGCCACCGGATCATCGGCTCGGTGGCGGTACGGCTGGTGAAGGCCGGGCGCTGGCCGGTCACCGTCGTACCGTGACCGGCACGTCCGTGACCGGCACGGCACGTCCGTGACCGGCACGGCGCCCGGGCCCGGGGGGGGGGGGGGGGGGGCCCGGGGGGGGGGGGGGGGGGGCGGGGGGGGGGATGTGGGGCGCGGGAGGGGAGGGGGAGGGAGGGGGGGATAGACCCAAAACAGGTGGTTCCCCCTCTTCAGAACAGCAAGGGCAAC
>NZ_JBVIIE010000061.1:0-54407 GCF_055569945.1 Streptomyces sp. NPDC031340 | reverse complement strand
GCGCGGACATGCAGAGCGTCCCGGTCCGGGTCGGCGTAGACGGCCACGCTCGCGATACCGGCATCCCGGCAGGCCCGGGCGACACGGACAGCGATCTCACCACGGTTGGCGATCAGCACCTTGCGCATGTCAGGACGCCTGTCGGTCCGGTCCCGGAGACTCCGGAACGATGTGGCTGAAGCGTCCGGCGTCCGTCTGCAGCGGCCCCAGCGATCCGTCGAAGAAGATCAACGGCTCCTGGCTGTGCTGGGGCAGGCTCAGATCGACCACCTCGCCGACGACGATGTCGTGGTCCCCGGCCGCGTGCATGTCGACCGTGGTGCAGGCGAGGTAGGCGAGCGCCTCGCTGAGGACGGGCAGTCCGTCGGCGGTGAAGTGGTGCGGGACGCCCTCGAAAGCGTCGGGCCGGCGCTCGGCGAAGGAGCGGGCCAGCGACTGCTGCCGCCCGGACAGGAAGTTCACGGTGAACCCGCCGCTCTCCTCCAGCGGGGCGTGCAGCCGTGACTTCCTGTGCAGGCAGAACAGCACGAGCGGGGGTTCCAGCGAGACGGACGTGAAGGAGTTGACGGTCGTGCCGTCCGCGTTCTCCTCCGGCCCGGTGGTGATGACCGTGACGCCGGTGGTGAACAGGCCGCACACGCGGCGCAGACTCAGTGGCTCGATGGGCTGGCGCTCATGGGCGCGGGTCAGCGACCGCGCTGCTGCGGACATGCGCATCCCTTCCATGGGTGTCGGAGTAATGCCGCGCGGATCAGAGGAGCTTGCGAACCTTGGACCCGGCCTTGAGGATCCCGAGGAGGAACTCACGGCCGACGCTGTTCATCTCCGGCGGAGCCTGGACCGACGCCCAGTACAGGAAGCGGGCCATCATCGCCGTCGAGGGGTAGATGAAGCGCTTCTGCTCGTCCTTCCAGCCGAACACCGGGTTGACGACGGGCGAGTCCTTCAGCAGCTTGAAGACGATGTCGGCGGCCTCGTCGCCGGTCAGCGCGCCGGCCTCGTACTTCTCGCAGGTCTCCCCCGTGGCCTCGAGCAGCTGCTTGAACGAGTCGCTCTGCGGCCACCACAGGCCCGGGTACGGGACCTGCTCCAGCTCGTCGAAGTGCTCCTCGCGGCCGTCACGGACGTGCTGGAGGCGGGCCCGGGTCAGCCGCATGGTGCCGGGGGTGATGAAGGAGCCCCAGACCCGGAACACGGCGTTCCACAGGCGGAAGTGCGAGAAGGAGATGAAGGAGCTGTTGACCAGTTCGTCGTTGTACTGCAGCAGCCCCTGCTCCAGGCGTTCGACGTACTCGAAACGCTTCGCGGAGAAGTCGCCGTCCTTGAGGGCGGCCACCAGGCGGGAGGTCAGCGCGTCGACGACCTCCATGGTGTTGGACAGGCCGCGGGAGAACAGCGGGTCGAGGAAGCCGGCCGCGTGCGACATGAGGCACCAGCGGTCGCCGATGGTCTGCTTCGAGGAGTACTGCAGCCGGTCGGTGGACACCCACTCGCGTACTCGGGTGGCGCCGTCGAACTGTCGCTTGACTGCCGGGTACTTGTCGAGGAAGAGCTGGAACTCCTGCTCGGGGGTGAGGTCCTTCGGCTTGGGGTAGGTGCGCTCGTCGATGGTGAGGCCCACGCTGCACAGCGGGTTGCGTGACTTCTTGTGGTTGTCGAAGGGGATGATCCAGAACCAGCCGCGCTCGATGAGGTGGTGCATGGTGCCGGTGTGCCAGTCGGCCGGCGGGCGCAGGCCGGCGGGGTGGCCGCTCACGTCGTCGAACCGCTTGACGCCGACATAGTGGGTGAACATCGACCGGGAGTGGTGCTTGAAGCGGGCCGGCTTCTCACGCAGGTCGAACTTGTCGGCGAGCGGCGAGCGGAAACCGGAGGCGTCCACCAGGTACTTCGCCCGGTACAGTTCGGGCTCGGCGCCGGGGGCGGCGCTCTTGCCGAGGACGGTCACACCGTCGTCGTCGAATTCGACCTCGGTGGCCCGCCAGTTCTGCCGGGGAGTACAGCCGTACTTGATCGCCACGTGGAACATGAAGGCGTCGCTGTCCTGGCGGAACATGTGGCTGTTCTGGTGGAAGATCTTCGGCAGGGCCAGCTGGGTGGCCTGGCGCGGGTCGGGCTCCTTGCCGACCTCGTGCTTCATGAAACCGAAATGCGCCTTGGTGCCGAAAGAGGGCGCGATGTCGCGGGTGGAGGCCTCGACGCTGGCCAGGCTCTTCAGTTCGGGAAGGTCGTGCCGCTCGGCGAGGATGTGGATCCACTCCACGAGCTGCGGGGTCATGGATTCACCGATGGCGAAGCGCGGATGGGCGGTGGCGTCGACCAGCAGGACCTTCGCGCCATGCCTGGCCAGGATCGCGCCGGTGACGGAACCGGCCATGCCCGAGCCCAGGATGATGACGTCGAAGGTCATCTCCTCGGGAATGCTCGCCGGTTCCGGCATGCCTTCGGTCAGCTTCGCGACCATGAGCTGTCTCCTTCGTCGGGGGGCGGTGCACAGCAAGAATTCCGAGTCGGCCACGGCGGGAGAACCGCATGAAAAAAGGCCCCTCATACACCTTCCGGAAAGGAGGTGACTACGATCCGGAAGGATGGAATGAAGAGCCTGAAAAGGGCGTGCGAGTGCCGCCGGAATTAGCGTGACAGGATTTTCGCGGAAGTTCAACCCCTGGCTGGGGCCGAGGGTTTGGAAAATTCGGAGAACGCGGTTCCAGAATGCGTCGAGGCCAGGAGTTTCAGCAGGAGAACGCGCAGTTCGTCCTCTCCTCCGGGGCCGAGCATGCCGGCCACGTCGGCCGCCAGTTCGGCGACGGCCCGCATGACGATGCCGAGTTTCTCCAGGCCGAGCCCGGTCACCTCCAGGGCGTACCGGCGCCGGTCACGCGGGTCGCGGCCGCGGCGCACCAAACCCTGCTTGACCAGCTCGTCCACCAGCTGGGAGACGGCAGGCCCGGTGATGGCGAGGAGCTCGGCGAGCTGCTGCTGGGAACAGGGCCCGTACGCCTGGAGAGCGGACAGCGGGCCGTAGTGGCGCACACGCAGCCCGGTACCGGCCAGCTTCTCGTCACCGTGCCGGCGCAGCCGGTGATGGGCTTGCGCCACCAGGTACTCAGTACCCTGCACCAGAGGCTGCGCGGACTCGGGCAGCAGCCTGGCCAGCAACTCGTCCAGCCGGGCCGTCTCCTCGGGAGTCAGCACGGCGGTCAGTCTCGCGTCCCGCTCGGCCACGGCGCGGCGCCGGTCCTCGGCGGCTCTGCGTCCCTTGTCGGTCAGGGAGAGCACGTACTGGCGCCGGTTTCCGGGATTGCGGGTGCGCTGCACCTCTCCGCAGGCCTCCAGCCGGTCGATGACCGACACCATGATGGTCCGGTTGATGCCCAGCCGCTCGGCCAGGTCGAGCTGGGACTCCCAGTCACGGCCGGTGAGCGCGTCGAGGACGAGGAAGTCCCGGGAGTCGCTGTCGCTGCCGTCCGCGGCCGCGGAGAACTGCGCGTACACCCGGCGCAGGAGGTAACCGATGAAGCCCGTGAGCGATTCCGGAAGGGCTCCGGGCACCTCCGCGAGCTCCTCGGTCCGGGACACGGTACCTCGACCCTCATCGCGTTCACGCCGCAAGACAGCACCTCCGAACCGAGTATACGAGGGGTGCACTCGCGCTCCGGGCGAGTGCACCGCCCCAGGAGAGCGGGGATCAGCGCACCCGGTCGGCAGTACCGGTTCGCTCACCGACCGCACTGCTGCCGCGTGGCCGCCTGCCTGGCAGACACCGGCCGCCGTCAGCCCGGCTGGCCGCGCCGGGTCGTCCATGGAACGTCGGGCGCCGGTGGAGCGGGCGGGAGTACCGGGGCCGCGGCGAGGTGGCCCCGGGCGTCGGCGCGGCGTCGCGAGGTCCGGGGCGCCTCCGGGACGGTGCGGTGTGCGGGCCGGAGGAGAGGACGCAGCCCCCGCCGACCGCGGGCAGCTCGCCGACGGTGCTCCCGGTGACGGCCCGGGCCCACCCGTCACGGCCGCTCGGAGGGGCTCCTGGCGGGCCGCCGAGCGTGCCGGGCGATGCGGGACGGTCCGCGGGCAGGACACCGTCGGCGAGGCCGTGGCGGTGACCGGGGGCGGAGCAGTTGCCGAGCGCTGCGATCAGCGGGACGCCGCGCGCCGGGTGGCCGGCCGGGACGGCGTCGCAGGACTCGGCCGGGACCCGGTCGGGCGGCGGGTCGTCCCTGTGGGCGGGGTGGGCCGCTTCACCGGTGCGCGGTGTGTGCGGCGGGTCCACCGGGGTGGGGTCGCCGTGCCCGGCCGGCCCGCCGGCGCCAATGGGACGGCGGGCTGCAGGGTGGTCGCAGCGCAGTTCCTCCCCCGGCTGTGTCGGGCCGTGGACCCGGCCGTCCGGTGTGAGCACGCCGGCCGGCCCGGCACCCGCTGGAGGGACTCGGGGTGCAGGCTCTCGGCCCGGGCCTCGACGGCGGTGGTCCGGGCGGCGGCCGGCTGCGTGGGTGGCCACCGCGCGCGGGGTCGCGAGGGTGACCGGGCGGACCTGCCCAGACAGGGCCAGGGAACGCTTGTGCGCCGCCCCGGACTCGGTCATCACGTCCTGGACGGGCTGTTCGTTGTGCAAGGACTCGGCGGGACCCGGCATGACTCGATGCGCCTTCGCACTGGCGGGGACGGGGGAGATGACACCGGCGGCCCCGCGCCGGGGGACGAATAGCGGGGCCGCCGGATCTGGTCACAGCGCGACGGGGTTGGGCTCTCCGTCGCGCTGCGAGTGCGGAGCCGTCGCGGGGACGGTCGCCAGCACTGCGAGCAGGGCCAGCAGGTACATGCCGCCGCCGAGCAGGAACCCGTAGGAGTACCCGGTGGTCAGCGCCTCGGGCAGGCTGCCCGGCAGGTGGTTCTCGGTGATGACCGTGGCAGCCGCGGCCAGCGTGCTCAGGCCGATGGCGCCGCCGATCTGCTGAGCGGTGTTGACCAGGCCGGAGGCGGCACCGGTGGCCTGCGGGTCGACACCGCGGACACTGATGATCGTGACGGCCACGAAGACCATCCCGAGTCCCAGGCCGACGACCAGCTGCGCGGGCAGCAGGACGGCCAGCGGGTTCTGGCCGGGTTCCACGAAGCTGAACCACACCATGCCCGCGATACCGATGATCAGGCCGAGGACGATCACGTTGCGGTCGGGCATCTTCGCGAGCAGCTGCGGGCCGAGGCCGCCGGCCGCGATGCCCATGCCGAGCGCGAACGGCAGGTAGGCCAGGCCCGTGACCATCGGCTCGTAGCCCTTGACCACCTGCATGTAGAGGGTGAGGAAGTAGAAGGTGGCGAGCATGCCGGCTCCGACCAGGAACATCACCAGGTTGGCGCCGACGCGGCTCTTGTCGGCCAGCACACCGCGGGGAATCATCGGCGCGCTGCTGGATCGCTGGATGGCGACGAAGGCGAGCAGCAGCACGAGCGCGGCGCCCAGGCCGATCAGCGTGGCGGCGTCGTCGAATCCCTTGTCACCGGCGCGGTTGATGCCGTAGACCAGCGCCCCGAATCCGAAGGTGGCGGTGAAGGCGCCCGGGACGTCGACCTTGCCGCGCTCGCGCTCGCCCTCGATCAGGACGCTGGTGCCGAACAGGACGGCGAGGGCGATCGGGATGTTCACGAACATCACCCAGCGCCAGCTCAGGTACTCGGTGAGCGCGCCGCCGAGCAGCAGGCCCACGACCGAGCCGAGGCCGCCCATCGCGCCGTACACGCCGAGGGCCTTGTTGCGTGCGGGGCCGGCCGGGAAGGTGGTGGCCAGCAGGGACAGGGCGGTGGGGGCGGCGATGGCGGCGCCGGCTCCCTGGATGACCCGGGCCGCGATCAGCAGCTCCCCGCTCTGGGCCAGGCCGCCGAGCAGCGAGGCGGCGGTGAAGAGGACCAGCCCGATGCGGAAGATCCGGCGGCGGCCGAAGAGGTCACCGGCACGCCCGCCGGCCAGCAGCAGACCGCCGAAGGCGAGTGCGTAGGCGGAGACGACCCAGCCGAGGCTGGATTCGGTCATGCCCAGTGCGCTCTGCATGCTCGGCAGGGCGACGGCGACGATGGTGTTGTCGAGGACGAGCATGAGCTGCGCTGCGGCGATGACCAGTAGCGCGAGGCCGAGTCTGCTGTCCTGTGGGGGCGCCGCGGCCTTGCGGCCGGCCTGGGTCGGGTCTTGCAGCGACATGAACTCTCTCCGGTTGTCTTTGTGTTGGGGGGATGTAAGGGCTGCCGTCGGGTGGCTCCCCGGGTTCAGCCGGCGGTGGAGCCGGCCTTGGTGCCCCAGATGTCCAGCGCCTCGTAGGCGGCACGCCATTCGGTCTCGTAGGCGGTGCGCAGCTGCTCGGGCAGCTTGCCGATGACGCGGGCGAGCTTGTCGGCGGGCAGGTCGTCCAGCAGCCAGGGCAGGTAGCGGCGGGAGTCGTCGCCGACGCGAGTGCGCTGCTCGGTGCTGAAGACCGCCCACTGTTCCTGGCTCATGGTGATGTCCATGAGCTTCAGGGCGTCCCGCTCCTCATGGTCGAGGTGGCCGCTGACCTGGGCGTGGAGGGTGTCGGTGAGACCACCCAGACGCTCCAGGCCGGAGTCCCGGTCGGCGAGGGCCGCGTCGATGTCCGCCAGCAGCGGGTCGATGACCGCGTGCTCGGCCTCCATCGCGTCCAGCAGGGCCAGCTCGTCGGGCTTGCCGGCCAGCGCCTGCTGCATCACGGGCCACACGGTGAGGTCCTCGGAGGTGTGATGGATCGTCAGGAACTTCTTGAACAGCTCCCATCCGACCGCGGTGCTCAGGACGTGACGGGGATCCTCGTCAACCCGGGCCGTGATCCGTGCGATCCGCTCCAGCTCGCGCCGGAGGGCGTCGTGGATCGCGAACATCATCGTCATGTCGAGGTTCTTGAACTCCTGGCTCATCTTTCTCTCCCTGGCTGCCTCACTGCTCCGTGTCGCACTCCGACACTATCGTCAATGCACTTATCTATCAAGCAGCCAATCAACAACATCCCAACCATCAGTAGGTGAAGTAATCCCGGGAGGGGCTGCTGCGGGACCGCCGCCCGCGCGGTCGGAGCGGCGGGTCAGCGGGGTCTCGCGGACTGCAGGGCGGGCTCGTCACGGCCGGCCGTGGGCGAGTCGTCCACTGCGAGGTCGTCGTCGGCCCCCCTGCGGAACCAGGTCAGGGCCGGGGTGGTCATGGCCGTGGTCACCAGCGCCATGAGCACCAGGACGGTGAACAACTCAGGGCCGATGACCCCGAGATCGAGCCCGATGTTCAGCACCACCAGTTCGGTCAGCCCCCGGCAGTTCATCAGCGCTCCCAGCGACATCGCGTCCCGCCAGCCGTGGCCCGAGAGCCGGGCCGCGAGCGAGCCGCCGCCCCACTTGCCCAGCACGGCCACCGCGAGCACGGCACCCGCCCAGAGCCACTGTGTGGCATTCCCGGCCAACAGCGACACATCGGTCTTCAGCCCCGTGGTGACGAAGAACAGCGGCAGCAGCAGCGGCACCGCGAACGCGCGCAGCCGGGCTCCGGTGGCCTCGACCCTGCGGCTGCCGCGCGGGCTGACCACACCGAACAGGAACGCACCGAACAGCGCGTGCACCCCGATCCGGTCGGTGGCGTACGCGGCCACACTCAGCCCGCTGAACAGCACGACGAGGATGACGCCGTCGGAGTGGCGCCGCTCGGCGCGCGCGGCCCACCGGGCCAGCAGTGGCCGTACCACGAGGAACATGACCAGCGTGAAGGCCGCGGCGTACAGGGCCGTAGTGGCGGCTTCCCACGGCGAGTTGCTCTTCGCCACCGCCACGACGGCCGCCAGCAGGCACCACGCGGTCACGTCGCCGACGGCCGCGCTCGCCATGGCGAGCGTGCCCACTCGGGTGCGGTACAGGCCGCGGTCGGTGAGGATGCGGGCCAGGACCGGAAAGGCGGTGATGCTCATCGAGACGGCGACGAACAGCACGAACGGCAGCCTGTCGATTCCCGCGGGGGCCAGATCGCCGTGCATGGCGAACGCCAGCAGGACGCCCAGCAGCAGCGGTACCGCGATGCCGGCCTGGGAGACGGCCAGCACGGTCCTGCTGTGTCCGCGCAGTGATCCCAGGTCCAGCTCGAGACCGACGAAGTACATGAAGACGAGCAGTCCGATGTTGCCGAGCACGCCGATGTACGGCAGGACGGGCTGCGGGAAGAGCCCGGCCTCCGCCTGGGGCCAGAGCCAGCCCAGCAGCGAGGGGCCCAGCAGGATGCCGACGATGATCTCACCGACGACCGGCGGCTGGCCGAGCCGTCCGATGAACTGGGCGCCGGCCCGGCAGGCGAGGATCACCGCCGGGATGGCGATCAGGAGGTCGGGAAGCGGATCCGGGACAGCTGCCATCGCAGTCTCCTGGGTGGGGGAAGGGACGGGGTGCGCGCGGGTGCGTGCGACGTCCGGTGTCAGGGGCGGGCAATGCCGGCCTCAGGAGCCATAAGGACGGACCGCCTTGGCCTCACGCAGCGCTTCGGCCCACCACAGCAACTGGTCGAGCATGAGCTTGGCGGCGGCTTCAGCGCCCTCGGGATCGGCGGGGAAGCGGCCCTCGCCGTCGTACTGGTCGAGAACGCGGGGGAAGGTGACGATGTCCTTCATCCCGACGCAGTGGAACTCGGCGAAGATCTGCCGCAGGTGCTCGATCGCCCGTACCCCGCCGGCCGTGCCGAGCCCGTACCCGACGAAGCCGACCGGCTTGGCCTCCCACTCGGACTGGAAGCTGTCGATGAGGGTCTTCAGCGGGCCCGGCACGCTGCGGTTGTACTCGGGTACGACGACCACGTAGGCGTCGGCCCCGGCCAGCCGCGGGCGCAGCGCCGCGGCACCGGCGTCGTCCTCGGCGAGGGAGGCGGGCAGCAGGTGCTCGGCAACGTCGACGACGTCCAGGACGATGTCGTCGCGCCGGGTGGCGACCTGGGCGAACCAGCCGGCGACGTCGGGGGCGAGCCGTCCGGCGCGGGCGGAGCCGACCAGGAGGACGACCCTGACCGGCCGGGTCACCCGCCCCTGCGCGCTCATCGCCGGGCCGCCGATGCCGGGGAGGCCACCGGTGTGAGCGCGAGGAACTCGGTGGCGTCGACCCTGGAGAGGATCCGGCGGGTCAGGGCGGGCATCTTCGTCGTGCCGTCGTCGGTGAAGACGACGGGATTGGCCACCCGGATGCGGCGCCCGCGGGTGGTGATCTCGCAGCCGCCCGCCGCCAGCACGTTCTTCACCCAGTCGGAGCCGGGTCCGTAGGGCAGCGTGATGATGATGTCCCCACCACGGCGGAACAGTTTCACCGGGGTGGCGAACTCACGCCCCGACTTGCGTCCGCGGTGGTGGACCTTCCCGAACCCGGGCAGCCGGCTGAACAGCGGCCCCACGAGACGGTTGGCGAACCGCCGGTTGAAACGGGCTACTTTCCTGTCGATCGGCATGTCTTCCTCCCTTGCACGTCGATCTCTTGCACGTCGGTCCCTTGCACATCGGTCCCCCGGCCGCGTCGGCCGCGTCGGCCGCGTCGCCGGACGGCCCGTGGCCGCCCGGCCTCCGCCGCCGGCCGCGAGGGCCGGCAGCGGAGGCCGGGCAGACGCTCCCGCTTCCGGCGGCACCAGCACGGCCGGAAGCGGGACGGGGTTCAGGCGGAGGGCTTGCCCGCGCCGGGGCCGCCCGCCGGGGTGAGCGCGCCGACCGGCTTGCCGCCGGACTGGAGGAAGCGCTGCAGCGAGAAGTTGTCGACGATGCCCCACCGCTCGGCGATCTTGTCGCCCTCGAAGCGGAACCAGATGATCGCCTGGTGCTGCACCTGCAGCCCGGTCGGCTGGATGCCGATGAACGGGCCGGTGTGCTTGCCGTGCATCACCCAGCGGATCGCGGCCTTGTCGCCCTGCGAGATGAAGTCGAGGATCTCGTACTTGATGTCGCTGAACGCGGACTGCTGGATCCTGATGGTGTGCTTGAACGCCTCGGGCCCGCGCATCGAGTCGTCGTGGCTGCCGTGGTTGCGGAAGTCCGCGGTGAGGTAGCGGTCGGCGGCCGAGAGGTCGCCGAGGTCCAGGCCCTCGTGGAAGACCTTCTCGACCAGTTCCTTCTGCTGCTCGGGGGTGAGTGTGGTGGGCATGCTTGCGTTCTCCTCTGCTGGGGTTTGCTATGCGGGGGACGGGGCTGCGTTTCCGCGGGTGTCGAGCGTTTGTGTGTCGACCCGGGTCACGTCCTTGGGCACGGTTCCGGTGGTCCACACGATGCGCAGCCCCAGCCGGTCGAAGCGCCAGCCGTCCTGGGTGCGCCGCGCGGTGCCGGTGAAACGTCCGCCGAGCTGGAAGTACTCGGTGGCTTCGGGGGGCAGGGGCGAGCCGTAGTGCACATGGGAGGCGATCAGACTCCAGCTGACCGCGGCCCGATCGCCGTCGAGGTCGACCGAGCCGCCGGAGCCGTGGTGGTGCGTACGGCCCCAGCGCGCCATGATCTCGCTGATGAAACCGGTGACACCGGTGATGCCCTGGTGGCTGCCCACCGGAAACGTCATCTCGATGTCCTCGGTGAACAGGGACCTGGCCCAGCTCTCGTCGAAGACGCCCTCGTCCAGGCTCGCCAGGTAACGCTCGATGAGGTGCTGCAGCGCCGCGAGGTCGGCCAGGCGGGCGACCTCGGCGGCCAGGGCGGCCGGATCTGCGGCCTGTTCCCGGGTCATGACACCCGGTGCGCTTCGGTCTGGGCGTCCGTCGCGTAGATCACGGCGTCATCGGGACCGTGCACGACGGCCTTGCCCTCACCGGCGAACGTCTCGCCGTCGCGCCGTGCGGTGATGTCGATCTGTATGTACGCGGCACGGTGACCGTTCGGGCTGATCTGCGTGAAGTCGACGTTGAAGTCCTCGCGCAGGGAGAACTCCATGGTGTCGTCACCGGTGACGCTCCACGAGCCGTAACCTGCGCTCTTCGACGTCGTGACGGAGAGCGAACCGTCCGGCTCGAAGGTGACCGTGTAATCGTCCACCTCACCGTCGTGCGTGACCGTACCCGTCCATCGACCGACGGGCGTCCAGGTAGAAACAGGCATCGACGACACTTCCTCAGGTCGGGGAAACAGAAAATCCGCATTCCGATCGGTGTGCCGACCGGAATACGGATGTCAGGAGAGTCCGGCAGGTTCGTGAAAAACCCGGCGGATGCGCCGCCTACAGGAATCACCGGCCCGAAGGGCGGGTGCGTCAGGGCATGAGGGCGCCGGAAAAGTGTGACACCTGCCCCACGCGCCGTCAACTCCTCAGTAATTCAGGCTGTCTTCGGGCTGTCCTGAACGAAGCAGCCCCCGTGGCCGGTGGCCACGGGGGCTGCTTCGTTCAGGATCCCCGCACGGATCCGTGTCCTCATTCACCGGTGGGCGGGGAGGTCGGCCTCCCCGCCCACCGGGCCGTCATGCCGCCTCGCCCCGGCGGGCCAGTGCGAGCAGCTCGTCCAGGTCGTACTCGGCCCGCTGGGGGCCGCCATGGCGGGTGATCTTGCCGCGGCTCGCCCACTTGCGGATGGTGGCCTGGGAAACCCCCATCGCCAGGGCTGCCAGCTCTGTCGGCACCGTCCGCCGCTTCGCCGGCCCCGCGGCCGGACCCTTCGACCAGGTCATGCTGCACTGCCTTCCTTGGTACGGCCCGCTCGGTCACGACGGCGAGGTCGCGCGAGCGGGGCAGGATGGGATGGGTTGTCGTACATTCCGCGGTCCACGGCCCCGAAGGCCGGTCCCGCCGCTCCCTGCCGGACCGCGCGCAGGCCGGGGAGCGGAACATCGGAGCTGAGCATCACTCACCAGGCGCAGGACGGGCGCAAGGAGCAGTCCCGAAGGCCGTCCGGCGAGGGAAGCGTCACTGCGTCCTTCCGGCGCGGGCTTCGGCAGCGCCGAGGGGCGGACCGGCTCGTGGCACCGGACGGCCGCGGTGGCCAGGCGCCGGGCGGCAGCGCCCTGCCCGCGCACGGGCGGCGGGACGCACCGGACGCCGCTGCCCGGCGCACCGGCTGCACCGCCGGCGCGTCGGCGGTGAAGCCGGGCCCCCGCACGAAGCCGGCGGTGTGCCTCCACGATGGTCGGGCACCCCGGCTTCCGGCCGGTGCGGCGCGGGGGCATGCCGGGCCCCCGGACGGGGCCCGGCGGTGCCTGCCAGGAACTAGGCGGCCTCCCTCATGCGGCTCGCCACCAACAGCCACTGCCGGGGCGGCAGGACGTGTCCGGCCTCGCAGGAGACATGGCTGGGCACCCGGTCGCCGGGCGTCGGCAGTACGCCGTACAGCGCCTCCGCACACCCCGGCTGCGTGCACTGGCCGAGCGGGAGCCTGCGCGCCCGCCCCGGCCCGAACAGCCCGCTGAAGGCGGTGCGCAGTTCGGTGAGCTCATCGTCGAAGTGCACACCCGCGGGATGCTCGGCGAGCCACGGCAGTTGCTGCCCCAGGAACCTCACCAGAGCGCCGACCTCCGTCCCCGCTGGACGGGAACCGGCGCCACCGCGCTCTTCCACGACGAGCCGTGCCCATTGGGCCAACACCTCGGCCGCCTGGGCCCGCAGCGCCACGACCCGTTCGTCGAGCACAATGCCGGCGGTGCTGCGGCTTCCGCTCACCCGCTCGCGCAGCACCGGCGGCGCGGGGGCCAATGCCTGGCCGCTCTCCTCGTACAGATCGAGCAGGGTGCGCAGTTCGCGGCCCATCCGGTCCACGCACTCGGCGCAGATCCGGCCACAGCGCAGCACGCAGTCCCTACTCGCGTGAACCTCGGTAGGCGGCTGTCGCTGATCCATTTCAATCCCCCGAATCCCTGGTGTTCCTGCGACTCACTCCAGTCTCGCGGTGGGTCGCGGTCCGGTTCAACGCACGCCGGTTCAGGGTTCCCACAAGCATCCGCAGCCGTGTCAGCGGACTGTCAAGTCCGTGTCAACTGCGGGCCGCGGAGGGTGCCACGGCGCCCCCGGCGGCCCGCTCGCCGGGGGCGCCGTGGCCGGTCAGGGCCGACCGGACCCCGTGCCGTGCGCGACGGCCGGCCGAAGGCGGCTGGTACGGGCCGGAAGGAAAAGTCGGCCGACGACCTCGCCGGCCCGCCGCCCGGCCGGGGACGGCGTCTCCGCGTCCTTCCGGCGAGCACACGAGGAGGTCGCCCCGAGGGGCGGGCCGCGCCCGTGGCGGGTCTGCGGCTGCGGCTGCGGCTGCGGCTGCGGCTGCGAGAGGCCTCGCCGGGCAGCCGGGCGTGGTCGCACGCCGTGGGGGCCGGTATGCGGAGCAGTTGGTCTGTCTCGCCGCGCGGATGCCGGAGCGGGCCGCGACATGCACTCAAAGGGCCTTCGCCGGGCGCGGTGCCTGGCAGCCGCCGGGAAACTCACACAGCCGCCTCAACAAACAGACATGTCTGATTGTAAAGAGGGCGAGAGACAGCCCTCTCTTCTTTCTGCCCGAAAATTTTCGGACAAATAATCCGAAAACAAGGGTGTTCAGGTTCCGTAAAGACCGAGAGGAGGAAGTTGGCACAGGGGCGCTGATGTGAAACAGGCAAGATTGTATGATTCCTGCGGGACACTAGCGGAAGAGAAGGCAGGTGCGAGCTGGTGCAGGCACGATCCGAGCAGACGCGTCAGGCCCTCGTCCGTGCCACCGCCGAGCTGATCGCGGACGGCCGGCCCTCCGACGCCGGGCTGGTCAACATCTGCCGCCGGGCGGGGGTGAGCCGGGGAGCGCTGTACCACCACTTCTCCTCCACCGCGGCACTGGCGGCCGCCGTGTACGAACAGGCCCGCCACCGGCTGGAGACACTGACCGAGGAGGCATTCGCGGGCCCGCTGCAGAACGCGCCGGAGCGTTTCACGCTCGCGCTCGGCGAGGCGATGCGCACCGAGAAGGTCGTCCGGGCGGGCATGCAGCTGGCCGCCGACGGCTCGGCGGACCCGCCGCGGCTGCGCGACGAGGTGCTGGCAGTGGTGCGCGAACGGATGGTGGCGACGCAGGCCGAGGACCGGGCGGAGGACCTCGCCGACCTGACCGTCGTACTGGTCGCGGGCATCGAGACGCTGGGCCGCACGGATCCTGGCTGGTGGACCGGCAAGGCCTCCCACCGCCTGTGGGAACTGCTACGCCCACTGTTCGACCACAACGACCCGGGCCAGCGTCCGGTCGGCACGGCGCCTCCGGCCCCGAAGACGTGAACGGGGGCGGCGAGCGCCGGGCTGCGGCCGGGCGGGCGGCGGGAGGCGGAGAGCGCAGGACACCGCGCGGTGCGCTGCCGCCGTCAGTCCGCCGGAAGCATCGTGCGCAGTCGGCCGATCAGGCCCGGGGTGGCGACACCCGGCAGGAGGAACTTCCAGAAGACGCCTATCCGTTCGGGCAGATCCTCGCGGTTGGTGAAGGCGTGGGACATGATCTGCAGGCCGGTGAAGGAGCCGACGACGGTGGACGCGACCTCGTGCACATCCACCCCGGGCAGCACCTCGCCCTGCTTCTCCGCCTCCTGCAGCAGAGCGAGGACAGCGGCCATGGACTGCTCGTAGGTGGTCTGCGGCGGGCAGCTGAAGGACGTCTGCTCCGTGGTCAGGCGCACGCTGGCGCGCAGCACCGGGTCGTGCTGGAGGCGCTGGGCGAATTCGAGCGTCAGATCGATCACCGACTGCAATTTCACCGGCCGCTCCGGCGGCTGCAGAGCCTCGGCGTGAGCCTGCACCAGGGCCAGGGCGATGGCTTCCTTCGACGGAAAGTGGTGATAGAGGGAGCCGCGGGTGAGTCCGGTGCGAGACAGGATCTCGTTGGTGCTGGCGGCATCGTAACCGCGTTCGTCGAAGACTCGGGCAGCAGCTTGCAGGATCGACTCTCGCGATCGCTTTCCGCGTTCCTGTTGAGCCATGGTGGATCCTTACGCTAGCCCGCGATTTTTAACAGACCGTTTTGTATTATATTGTAACGTAGAGATCATCAGCATGACTTACGGTCGCGGGCGGATTTGCGCGTTCGGGCGGCGGACGGGGGGCTGAGCCGGGCTCGACGGACGGCCCTACGGCCGCCCGAACCGGAAGCCGACCCCGCGAACGGTGATGATCCAGTCCTTGGAGCCGAGCTTGCTCCGCAGGGTGCCCACGTGCGTGTCGACCGTGCGGCCGCGCGGCGACCATGCGTCGTCCCACACCTGGGCCATGATCTGGCGCCGCGGGATCACGGCGCCGGGCTGCGACGCCAGCAGGTACAGCAGGTCGAATTCCTTGCGCGTCAAATTCAGCGGCTCGCCGTGGAGGGTGGCCACCCGGGCCCCCGTGTCGATGCACAGCGGTCCATGGGTGATGATCCCGGCGACCGCCGGGTGCGCCGGTTGCGAGCGCACCCGCCGCATCACCGCCTCGATACGGGCCAGTAACTCCCGGAAACCGTACGGCTTGACCAGGTAGTCGTCCGCACCCGCCTGCAGGCCGAGCACGCAGTCGAGTTCCGAGCCGCGCGCGGTGACCGCGATGACCGGCGTGTCACTGACCGCCCGGATGCCCCGGCACACCTCCAGGCCGTCCAGATCGGGCAGGTCCAGGTCGAGCAGGATCAGATCCGCTTCGCGGTGCCCGCGCAGCGCCTGGGCGCCGGTGGTCACACCACTTGCGGCGAAGCCCTGCCGCGCCAATCCCTGCAGGAGCACACCGGCGGCCCGCTGGTCGTTCTCGACGACCAGGACGTTCAGGGCGCCCGACGAGACCGGGCCCGAAGGGCTGACCGCGTGCCGGGACGGTTTGACAGGGCCGTGCGGGCGGTGGCGCCGCGGCGACGGATTACGGAGATCCGTGTACTGCCAGTTCATCTGCTCCCCCTGGCACAACCACGTCATCACGGACTGGGGCTCACGGCGAGACCATACCAAACAGACTTGTCTGATTGTCAACGCTGCACGGTGCCCGCGACCGCCGCCGACGGCCCCCGCTCTGACCTGCGGTGCCGCCACCCGCAAAGGCCCGGGACACCCGGCCGCCCGCTAAAGGAAGGCTAAATTGTCGAACAAGAAACAACCCGCGTACGCACCGGAACCATACGACTCTGCACGCTTCAAAGCTGACAAACCAGAACGAGTCACAGCGTCCCGTCGGCCGGGCGGAACATACGTGGCCCGGGCAACCAGATCGGGCTCTTGCCTCACCGGACCGACATGTCTGTATCTTGTCGCAGAACGTCGGTCACGGGGGAAGGACAGCCGACGTACGGTCTGTTTTGCCCCCTGCCCTGAACCTGACAGGAGCGCTGCACATGCCGTACCTCACCGACAAGGCGCTGACCCCGAAGACGCTGCGCCCCGGACTGACCACCACGGTGCCGCGCGAGTACGTCCACCGCACGGCAGTCTCAGAGGTCCTCCTCACCGGTTGGGAACATGCCCCCGCCGGCCCCGACGAGCACCACGGTTTCCTCGTCAGGGCCCAATGGCCCCGCTGCCACGCCCTGTTCGCGCCCGGCCGCGGCTACCAGGACCCGATGCTGCTGATCGAGTCAGTCCGTCAGGCCGGATCCCTGCTCGCCCACGCCGAGTTCGACGTCCCCTTCGGCCACCAGTTCCTGATGTCGGACATCTCAGTCGACCTCGAACCGGAACTGCTTGCCGCAGACCCGGTCCCCACCGACATCCAGATGCACACAGCCTGCCGGAACGTCGTCCGCCGCGGCGGCCTGCTGCGCGAGATGCGCTACGACACCACCGTCCTGCGGGAAAACGGCGCCCGGGCCACCGCCACCGCCGCGTTCCGCTGCATGAGCCCGGACATCTACCAGCGCCTGCGCGGCCGGCGCCCCACCACCACCGACCGCACCCCGCCGCCCGCCGTCGACCCCGCGACCGTAGGCCACAACAGTACCCAGCACGTGGTCCTCGGCCCCAGATCCCCAGAGCACCCTCACACCTGGGAACTACGCGTCGACACCACCCACCCCACCTACTTCGACCACCCCGTCGACCACATACCCGGCATGCTCCTCCTGGAAGCCGCCCGACAAGCCGCCCACGCCTCCGCCGGCCTCCCCCGCGCCGTACTCATCGGACTCAAGAGCACCTTCACACGCTACGCCGAACTCGACGAACCCTGCTGGATCACAGCACACTGCCGACCCCACAACACCAGCCACAACGACCTGCTGATACACGTACACGGCACCCAACGACGCAAGACCGTCTTCACCGCCGACCTCACCGTGCGGCCCCCCGCCTGACCCGGATCTGCTGCGTCATCGTGTGACAGTGGGGTCTGTATGGCCAGAGCTGCGGGTCGGGCGATGACGGTCTCGTATTCGACGGGATCAATCGGGCCGGGCGTCTCCGGCGCCGGAACCGGTGGTCGGTGCGCCCGTTCCAAGGCCGCGATCGCAATCCGCAGCTCCTGGCGGGTGGTTTCGTCGCCGCGCAACCGTCGTCGGCGCAGCACGGCTGACATGCGCGAATGCAGCCAATGCAGCAGATTCGGCGGGCCGTCGGCGCGGTCGTCGGCTCAGCGGTGGGTGACGCGCTGGGCGGCCCCTTCGAGTTCGGTCCCCCGGGAGCGTCTCCGCGCGGTTTCCCACGCCCGGCGCCGGTGGCGAGATGTGCGGAGGCGGTGGCTGGGACCCCGGCGAGGCGACTGACGACACGCAGACGGCCGTCCTGGTCGCGGAGTCGCTGCTGGAGCGGGGCGGACTGGACCTGCCGGACGTCTTCGCCCGCTTCCAGCGGTGGGCGGCAGCAGAACCGAAGGACATCGGCCTGCAGACCGAGGACGTCCTGACCAACGGCATTCCTGGGACCTCGCCGCCGCGACCCATTTCCAGGTCAACCAGCGCGCAGCGGGAAACGGTTCCTTGACGTGGGCATCGGCCTCCGCGGTCCACTTCGCGGCCGCCGGCCAGGACGCCACCATGGACGCGGCCCGCCGCATCGCCGCCCTCACCCACGGGGACCGCGCGGCCTGGGAAGGCACCGCCATCTTCCACGAACTCATCCGCGTCACCTTCGAGGACACCGCCCCCCTCGCCGCGCTCCCGGACATCCTCGCTCTCGTCCACCCGGACCACCGCGGCCGCTACGCCACCGTCCTCGCCCCCGACTGGCACCCCGACCGGGCGACCGAGTTCAACGGCGCCGTCTGGCCCTTCCTGGGCTCCGCCGCCTGGGCCCTGCGCACCACCAGCGGCTTCGAGGACGCGATACGCGCGGCGATCGACCTCGGCGGCGACACGGACACCGTCGCCGCGGTGACCGGAGGCCTCGCGGGCGCGTACTACGGACTGGACGCGATCCCCGCCCACTGGACCCAGCCGCTCCATGTCCCCCTCCCAGGATTCGACGGACGGGTGCTGCGCCTGGCGGACCTGCTCCACCTTGCACACCGACTCGGAGGTTGAACCCGGGTCTCATCCCCCGGCCGGCCGGCTGACAGATGAGCAGTGGCACGGCGAAGTCCCCACCTCCGGCAGCTCGACGCGGCCGGTTTCGTCGAGGAGGACACCGAACGCGGCAACGCGCGAGAGCGCTGGTGGCGTTCGGTGCACCGGACCACCTGGTTCAACGATCCCGAGCTGGCCGAGCGGGAACCCGAGGCCGCACTGGCCTACCAGCAGTCCATCGCCGCCATCTACACCCTGCGCACGCAGCAGACCCTGAACGGGCTTCGGACGATGCCCCGCGCATGGCGGGACAACTTCGACATGAGCGACTGGTCCCTGCGGCTCACGCCCGAGGAAGCCGCCGCCCTGTACGGGGAGTTGACGGAAGTCATCGCGCGCTGCCGGCGAGACGCGCCGGAGACGGCGGCAAGTGCCCCCGAGGGAGCCGAACGGGTCGTCGTGATCACGCAGATCCTGCCCGAACTCGATGCGCCTGCCGCGTCGCCGCTCCCTTCCGGCCCTCAGGAAGAAGAAGGAAGCCCGACGTCATGACCGACGACGCCCCGGAGCCCGACGGCATACCCGGCAAGAGGTCCTTACGCCCGCTGGGCGGGGTGCCGGCGGCCATGGCCGTGTCGCTGACCGGCACTCGGATATCCGTTGTGGCACTGCCCTGGTTCGTCCTCATCACAACCGGCAGCGCCACCCGGACCGGACTGGTCGCCTTCTGCGAGATGACTCCCTACGTGGTGGTCAAGGCGTTCACCGGACCGCTGGTGGACCGGATCGGGCCGCGGGCCGTCTCCTGGAGCACTGATCTTGCCAGCGCTCTCGCCGCCGCCGCGGTTTACCTGTTCCACGCCCTGGACCTGCTGTCCTTTCCCCGTCTGCTGGTTCTGGTCGCGCTGATCGGCGCGGCCCGGGGTCCCGGCGACCTGGCCAAGGAGGTGATGGTCCCGGAAGCGGCCGAGCGCGGCCGGTTGCCACTGGAGCGGGCCACCGGTCTGGCCGGTGTGACTGAGCGGCTCGCCTCCACCGTGGGCCTGGCGGTCGGCGGATCCCTGGTGGCGTGGCTGGGGCCCCTGACCGGGCTCGCCGTCGACGCGGGTTGCTTCGCCCTCGGGTCGCTGATCATCAAACTCGCCCTGCCTCGCGGCATGGGGCACACGGTCGAGGAAGCCGCCTCGCCTGCCGGGGGAACGGAACCGGGTTACTGGCGGCGGTTCGGCAAGGGTTTCACCTTCCTGCGTGGCGAACCGCTGCTGCTCAGCGTCATCGTCATGGTCGGCATCACCAACCTGCTGGACGCGGCGATCACCTCGGTGCTCGTACCCGTCTGGGCAAGGGAGTCCGGCAACGGCCCGACCTCGATCGGCCTGATGGGCAGCGTCATGGGGGCGGCGGCGGTCGGCGGGAGCCTGGTCGCCGCAGTGGTCGCGCACCGGCTGCGGCGGCGGAAGGTGCTTCTCACCGGGTTCCTGCTGGCCGGGGCACCGAGGTTCCTGATCCTAGCCGTCGGTGCCCCGTCGGGGGTGGTACTGGCCGTCTTCGTGGTCAGTGGGTTCGGTGCCGGCTTCGTCAACCCAGTGCTGGGAGCCGTCCTCGTCGAGCGGGTGCCGCGCCGGATGCTGGGCCGGGTCAACGCGCTCGGTGACTCGCTGGCCTGGGCGGGCATCCCTCTCGGCGGGCTGGTCGCGGGAGCGGCGGTAACCGCCTACGGACTCGTGCCGGTGCTGCTCGCCTGCGGCACCGCGTACTTCCTCACCACGAACCTGGCCGGACTGCGGCCGGAATGGCTCGAGATCGACCGTACGCGTGGGCGGCGCGTCCTGAAGCCGCACTGCGAGGAAGACGTCTCGAACGACAGCGCACATGCAGTGCCATGACCCTCCGGGGGACGGTGTACGACATCGGTCATCGCCTGCGCCCCGATGAACCTCGTGACACCGCCGAGATGTTCTCCGCCCGGGAGCTGCCTTGATGGAACTGGACCATGCGGTGAAGCCCGCCGTACAGGAGCCGGCGTCGGCACCCGGGCTCAGTGCGGCCTCGTTTCCCCTGGTCGTAGGCATAGGGGCACCTCCCCACCGGAAAGCCGGAGAGGTGTCAAGGCAGTCCTTCCGGCGGCAGCGACAGGTGTCGCAACGGTGCCCCGGTCAGCGCTCCAGTGCGGGCAGGTGGGCCAGGCCGGTGTCGAGCATGATGCGGTCGACGGTCTCGCGCAGGGCGCCGGCGTCGCCGATGACGGTCTCGATGCCGCCGGGCAGTAGATCACGCTCCCGGTACCACTCGTGCAGTCGCGTCTCGCTGACGTCATCGGAGATCGGCTTCGTGGCGTACCGGGCTACGGTTTCACCGAACGGCACATCCAGGTAGTAGCAGTGGGTCGGGCCGCGGTGGTCGGCGCGCAGCGCCGCGAGCATGTCGCCGTAGTGGTCGGCGTGGAGGATGCCTTCGACCACGACATGGAAGCCCGCGTCCAGGGCCTAGCGGGCGGTCAGGTCGATCAGGCCGATGTTCGCCGCTCCGGGCCGGTCGCGCTCGCGCAGCACGATGCGGCGAAGGTTGTCCTGGCCGACCAGGGCCAAGCCGCGGCCGAACCGCTCGCGCAGGCCGGCCGCGACGGACGACTTCCCCGAGGCGCTGTTGCCGCACAGGACGACCAGCCGGGTTTCTTCAGTACCCACCATCACGACCCTCACGCTACCGACGGCCAAGGGCGCCGCCCGGACGACCGTCCAGGAGTTGCAGGACGATCACCGCCGTCACCCGGCAGCTGCCTGAGCCTGCGGCGACCCGGCTCCAGCTGGGTGGCTTCGTCCACGACAGCGCCGCCGCGAGGAGCGGAACAGGTCCGTGGGGACAAGAAGGCCGGCAGAGCAGGCCGGGCAATGCCGGCACGGCCCGGCCGCGAAGGCGAGAGCCAGGCCGGACAGGACCGCGCGTGGGGGCGAGCGGTCTAAGCCCGAGCGCAGGAAGGCGCCCCGAGCGACTGCGCCGACCGTGGAGGACAACCCCATCGAGGGCCGGTTCGATAGCACGAACTCGCCGCTCGAACACCGGCATCAGGAAGCGATCTCGGGGTGTGCGGCGGACAGCCGGGATGCCTTCGCGGCGGTGCTCCGGGCCGCGGCGCGGGCTGCGGCGTCCGGGAGAGTGTAGGCGAAGACGGCGGTCGCCGCCGCGACGGCGGCCAGGGCGAGGTAGGTGTACTGGTAGGCGGAGACCGGCGGGTCGGCGGCCGCCGACGTGGGGGTGCTCAGGACGAGGGCGGTGGTGACCGCGACCGGCGCCAGGGCTCCGCCGGTCTGGCGTACCACGGTGTTGAGCGTGGACGCCTGGGCCAGGTCGTGGCGGTCGATGTTGGCGAGCGAGGCCACCGTCGTCGGCATGAAGACTCCGCCCATGGCGATGCCGAGCAGGAACATGTAGACGCGGAAGGTCCACAGGCCGGTGTCCTGGTCGCAGGTCGCGAACAGCACGAGGACCGCGGCGACGCCGGCCAAGCCGGACCCGATGATGATCCGTGGGCCGACGCGGGCGTAGAGGACTCCGGCGACCTGGACGGTCAGCAGGACGCCGAAGGCCTCGGGGAAGGTGCTGGTGCCGGACTCCAGGGCGGTGCGGCCCTGCGCCTGCTGGAGGAAGAGCGGGCCGAGGTACATGGCGCCGAGGATCGGGACCAGGCCGACCAGGTTGATCAGGTTGGTGTCACGGAAGAGGCGGTCGGCGAACAGGCGGAGCTTCAGCAGCGGTTCCGCGGCGCGCAGTTGGTGGACGGCGGTGGCGGCCAGCAGGATCGCGCCGAGGGCGAGGGAGACGAGGACGGCGGAGGAGGACCAGCCGCGGTTGGGGCCCTCGGATATCCCGAACATCGCGGCGCCGAGGCCGGCGGCGCTCAGCAGCAGCCCGGTCAGGTCGAAGCGGCCGGGGAGCCGCCCGCGGTGTTCGGCCAGGAACAGCAGGCCGAACAGGACGACAGGGAGGCCCACCGGGACGTTGACGTAGAAGACCCAGCGCCAGGACAGGTGGTCCACGAGCAGGCCGCCGAGGACGGGGGCGGCGGCCGGGGCCATCTGCTGCGGGATGATCATGTACCGGGAGATCCGCACCTGGTCGGACGTGTTGAAGGTGGCGAAGAGCAGCGCGGCGGAGGCCGGGAAGAGCACACCGGCGGACAGGCCCTGGAGCGCGCGGAAGGCGACGAGCTGGACGAGGTCGGCGGCCAGGCCGCACAGCAGGGAGGAGCCGAGGAAGGCGGTGAGCGCGGCGAGCAGGACGCGCTTGCCGCCGAAGCGCTCGACGAGCCAGGCGGAGGCGGGGATCGTCATGGCCAGGCACACCGTGTAGGCCACGACCACCCCGTCGAGGGCGGCCGTAGTCAGCTGGAACTGCCGGGCGATGGAGGGGAGCGCCACCGTGGTGATCGCCCCGTCGACGATCGCGATGAAGGTGACGCTGACGCACATCACGGGCACGACCAGCCGCTGGCTCAGCCGGAGGGAGCGCGGCGGTCTGCGGGAGCGGGAGGAAGGAGACTGCGACACATGCTGAGCATACTCACTATGTTCGTACTCATAGAATCGGTTTCACGGCGGAACGCGCGACGGGGAGCGGCACATGGCAGTGCAGGGCAGCAGTGACGTCCTGATCGACGAGCTGTACGACACCACCCACCGGCTGCGCCGCTTCGTGGAGGCCCGACTGCGGACGAGCGGGGCGTCGGTGGCGCGGCTGCGCGCCATGCGGATGCTGGCGCGCAGCGAACGTCCACTGCGGATGCGGGACCTGAGCGAGATGACGGGCGTCGCGGCGCGCACCGCGACCAGCATCGTCGACAGCCTGGAACGGGACGGTCTGGTCGAGCGCGTGCGTCACCCCGAGGACCGGCGCGCCTTCCTGCTGCGGCTGACCGACGCGGGCCGCGCGTGCCACCGTGAGGCGGAGGAGGTGGACCGGCTCGCGCTCGCCGAGGCGACGGCCGGGCTCAGCGCCGAGGACCGCGTCCGGTTCCGGGCCCTGCTGGCCGTCGTCCGCGAGGCGACGGCCGGGCAGGACTGATCCCGGCGGGACGGCCGCTTCGCCCCGGCCCGTCAGGATCGAACCGGGCCCACGTCCGCCACCGTCCGCCGCCGTCCGCCAGCCACCACATCCTCGACGATCAACGCCGACTGCCCGGAAAACACCACCTCCATAAGAGAGTTGGCCTCGTCCCACCTCGTGATCGCAGCCAGGCACGCAGCGTCACGACCGGCTGCGGAACACAGGCCCGTTGATCGGACACTCCCCCGCACCCCCGGTTGCTGCCGTCGAGTGATTTGTCTGACCGCATGCATGTCGCTGGGCCGTGGCACATGGTCCGTGATCTATCCATGGCTCGCGCGATGCATACCGGTGCGTCGTTTCCGGCGGAGTCAGAGGAGCGGGTCATGGGCTCGACCGTGGCAGGCAGCGACGGGCAGGGATTGCCCGAGAAGGTCAAGGGCTTGATGGGCGGGCTCACCGCCGACCTGATGGACCTGGTGGGCGTCCGGTCGGTCTACGAACCGGACCACATGACGGACGTGCAGGAAGCCGCCGGCCGCGCGGCGAAGCTGCTGGCGGGCGCGGGCCTGACCAAGGTCGAACTGCTGGACATCAGCGGCGCGACGGACGGCACGGCGGCCCCGGACGGGGAGGTGACCAAGGACGCGCCACTGGTGTACGGCAGCTACCGGCGCCCGGACACGGGGGCCAAGGCGCCCACGGTGCTGCTGTACGCGCACTACGACGTGGTGCCCACCGACGAGACCCAGTGGGAGGAGGCGTTCAAGCCGGAGAAGGACCCGGACACCAACCGGCTGAAGGGGCGCGGCGCGGCCGATGACAAGTCGGGCGTGATGATGCACGTCGGCACGCTGCGGGCCTTCGACGGCAAGCCTCCGGTGAACCTGACGGTGGTGCTGGAGGGCGAGGAGGAGTCCGGGCGGGGGTCGCTGGAGGCGTACATCCAGGCCCACCCCGAGAAGTTCAAGGCGGATGTGATCGTCATTGCGGACGGCGGGAACCACCGGCTGGGCGAGCCCACCCTCACCACCTCGCTGCGCGGCTTCGTCGCGATGAACGTCACGGTCACCACGCTGGAGCACGGCACCAAGCACAGCGGCATGTTCGGCGGCCCGGCGCCGGACGCCTTCATGGTGCTCGCGCGCATGCTGGCCCGCCTGCACGACAACGACGGCAACGTCGCCGTCCCCGGTCTGGTGGCCGACGTGTGGGACGGAGTGCAGCCGGCCGAGGAGGAATTCCGCGCCGACGCCGGAGTGCTGAAGGAGACCAAGCTGATCGGCACCGGCTCGCTCGGCAGCCGGCTGTACACCAAGCCGTCGATCAACGTGGTCGGTCTGACCTCCAAGCTCCCGCCGCACGACAAGCCGGTCAACCAGCTGATCGACACGGTCACGGCCCGGATCGGCATGCGGATCGCGCCCAGGGAGGACCCGAAGAACGCCGCACAGCGGCTGCGGGAGTTCCTGGAGCGCGTCGATGTGAACCCCTGGCGGGCACGGGTGGACATCTCGTGCGACGCCGACCTCGGCCGGGGGTTCACGGCCAAGACGGACGTGCCGAACTTCCAGGTCGCCAGGGAGGCCCTGGAGAAGGCGTACCCCGGCAAGACGACGCAGTCCGCCGGGCAGGGCGCTTCCATCCCGCTGGTCAGCCTCCTGCAGGCGAACAACCCCGAGGCGGCGGTGCTGGTGCTCGGCTGCGAGGAGCCGCAGTGCCTCATCCACGCCCTGCACGAAAGCGTCAGCCTGGACGAGCTGGAGCACATGACGCTCGCCCAGAGCTACCTGCTGGACCTGCTCGGCGCGCTGGGGACACCGGTCGGAAGCGGCACCGACGACACCCGCGTGCCGGTGGCCACCTCGTCGTACTCCTGACCGCCCACCAGTTGCGCCCACCGATCCCGCCAGGAGCCGCATCATGACCGATCAGAGCACCACGACCCCCCGCTTGCGCTACGCCGAAGCCCTGGAGCGCTACCAGTCCGACTTCGACCTCCTCGACGCCTCCGGCACCTCGACCCTGGCCGCTTGGTTCCTCGGCCCCAAGGCCGAGAACCAGTGGCTGCTGGAGGACCTGCTGCTGGAGGCGGTGCGCTCGCACGCCGCCGACCGCCGGGAGCTCTACCCGGACGACCCCGCCTACGTCACCGACGAGATGAAGGCGACGGACGCCTACGAGCACGACGTCAAGCACCTGCGCGCCGAGTTCGACACCCTGCTGAAGTCCCTGCGCGGCTCGGTCCCGGCCTACAGCTACCGCTTCCAGGGGCACATGAACTGGGACCTGACCATCCCCGGCATCGTCGGCTACTTCGCCGCCATGCTGAGCAATCCCAACAACGTGGCCGCCGAGGCGTCACCGGTCACCACGCTGCTGGAGAAGGCGGTCGGCCAGGACCTGTGCCGGCTGCTGGGCTACCCGGACGAGGGTTCCTGGGGACACATCACCTGCGACGGCACCGTGGCCAACCTCGAAGCCGCATGGTCGGCCCGCAACCTCACCTACCATCCCGTGGCCATCGCCGAGGCGATCCGCCGGGAGTCCGACCTCGCCGTCGCCCGGAACCTGACCGTGCTCCTGCCCGACGGCAGCGAGCACCGGCTCCTCGACCTCACCCCCTGGCAGCTGGTCAACCTGCCGCCGCAGACCGTGCTGGACCTGCCCGCCAGGATGCGCGTCGCCTACCACCTCACCGATGCCCAGCTGGCCCTGGTCAACAAGCACACGATCCAGCAGCTCGGCTACGACACCTTCCGCGCCTATCTCAAGGACGAGGTCGCGCCCGGGGTGATCCTGGCGCCGGCCACCATGCACTACTCCTGGCCCAAGGCGGCCGCCGTGCTCGGCATCGGCCGCGGCAACGTGCGGACCGTCGACGTGGACCTCGACGCACGGGCCACCACGCAGTCGCGCCGCGAGCTGCTGGACGACTGCCTGCGCAACCGTCGGCCGGTGCTGCTGGACGTCGCCGTGATGGGCAGCACCGAGCTCAGCGCCGTCGACCCGCTGGCCGCCATCCTCGAGCTGCGCGAGGAGTACACGAAGAGGGGCCTGTGCTACCCGGTCCACGCCGACGCGGCCTGGGGCGGCTACTTCGCCGCCGTCAAGCGGCCGCCCCGGCTCGCGCCCGCCGGCTACACCAGGCCACGGATCACCCCGGACCTGGCCATGAGCGACTACGTCAACGAGCAGTACGACGCGCTGCACGGAGCCGACTCCATCAGCATCGACCCCCACAAGGCCGGCTACATCCCGTATCCGGCCGGGGGCCTGTGCTACCGCGACAAGCGGCAACGGGACCAGGTCGCACTCGGCGCGGCCTACCTCGACCAGGGCGGGTTCGACGCCAGCGTCGGCTTCTTCGGCATCGAGGGCTCCAAACCCGGCGCGGCGGCGACCGGCGTCTACCTCAGCCACCGGGTCATCAGCAACGACGCCGCAGGCTACGGACGCATCCTCGGCCAGGCGCTGTTCAACAGCAAGCGCCTCTACGCCGCCGTCCGCACCATGGCCCGCCCCGACGACCCCTTCACCGTCACCACCGTCCAGCGACTGCCCGCCGAACGCGCCCAGGCCGGTCCGCAGGACGTCGAACGGCAGATCGCCTACGTCCGCGACCACATCGTGCCCAGGAGCAACGAGGAACTGCTCCAGGACCCGCAGGCCATGGAGCTGCTGAGCGAACTCGGCTCGGACCAGATCATCATCGGTTACGCCTTCAACCCCGTCGTCGACGGCAGGCCCAACACCGAACTGGCGGTGGCCAACGAGCTCAACCACCGCATCAACCAGCGGCTCAGCATCCTGCCGAGCGCCGTCGAACCCCGGATCCCGCTGCCGGACGAGCTGCCGCCCCTCATCCTCACCGGTTCCGAGTTCGACCCCGCCGTCTACGGCAGGCCCTTCGTCGACGACCTCCGCACCAGGCTCGGCGTCCCCACCCGCGCTGACGCCGCCGACCGGGATTTGCCGGTCAAGTACCTGATCTCCACCACCATGGACCCCTGGATGACGGACACCGCCACGGGCGACTTCATCCCCCATCTCATCGACGCCCTGCGCAAGACGGTCGTGCAGTGCGTCGACGACATGCAGCGGGTTCTCTGACCCCCATGCCGTCGAACCGGAGCCGCCGGCCACCCCCGGCGGCTCCGGCCACCCCCGGCGATCATTGCCTGGGGACGCGCCACGGACGCGTCCTCCGTGCAGGCAGGGACTGCGCCAACCCTCCCGCTGGCGGGGATGAGGGGAAGCGTCGGCCGACTGGTACGGGAGGCCTCCTGCAGGCCGCGTGGGCGTGCCAAGTGCCGACGAGGCCCTGCACCTGCCTTGTGTGACATATCGCCCGATTGGGCCGGGCTCGGCCATTAGTGGCTGAACCAGGCATCGGGAGTGTTGTCAGTGGGGGCAGGCAGGATGACGGGCATGACCACACCAGTTGCGGTGATCGTGGATGCCGCCGCCTACGCGCAGGCGGTCGAGGACGCGGTGAAGGCGTCGGCCGCCTACTACGCGGGCGGAACGTCGGCTTTGGACGATGACGGCTACGACCGGCTGGTGCGAGGCATTGCCGAGTGGGAGGCGGAGCATCCTGATCAGGTGCTGCCCGGCTCTCCGACGGGGAAGGTCGCCGGCGGCGCGGTGGAGGGCGATGTCCCGCACACGGTGGCGATGCTGAGTCTGGACAACGTGTTCTCGCCGGAGGAGTTCACCGCCTGGACCGCGTCCCTGGCCCGCCGAATCGGCCACGAGGTCGAGCGGTTCAGCGTCGAGCCGAAGCTGGACGGGCTCGCGGTCGCCGCCCGTTCCTGCAACCCGACGAAGCCGTCGACGTCGACGGTGGTGGTGAACTTCGTCGGCGTCTGCATGGTGCCGGTGGTGGCCGGCAAGGTGTCCGCGACCCGGTCCACGGTGACCACGCAACCGGCGACGCCGGACAGATCGGCGGGCGTCGACCAGCCAAGAGAGGCGGCGGGGGCTCATCCGGCGGCGAGCACTCGGCCAGGACCGTCCGCGACTCCGCCCAGCACCTCACCGACCAGCAGAGCCGGCAACGGTGAGTGGCCGGCACGTGTGAATGGCGAGCCCAACCACCCGCTGCCCGTGGGGAAAGGCTGTACGGGGCTGGAGGAACGGCTCCCCCTCCGAGGTGGCTGTGCCCCGGCGGAAGACGATTCCCGCGGTACGGGTGCGGTGGGGCGCCCGGTGATTGCTCGCGCTATCGCGTGACTGCCACAGTGACGTCGTAGCGGCCTTGGCCCGGCGGGCATCGCATGGCCTCGCCGCACGCATGGCGTCGGGCGGTGACGTGAGCGGTGCCGGACCCGAGGACGGTGAACCGGGCGGAGGAGATTCCACAGCCGCGGCCGGGCGGGCAGGTGCCGGTGGTTGTGGTTCCGCCGCCGACGGGGGCGAGCACCCGCGGGCTCGAGCTGGTGGGGGTGGACCAGTAGGCGCTGTGCAGGCGCACCACGATGAGCGTGCCGACGGTCGCCCGGACCATCCTTCCGCGCTGCCGTTCGTCGAGGACGACCGACGGGGTGGCGGATCCGGACGGCCCGGCCGACGCGGAAGACGGCGACGGCGCGGGAGGCGGCGACCCGGCGGAGCCGGACGAACAGCCGCCCAGGGTGCCTGTCAGGGTCGCTGCGGCCAGCGCGGCGATCCCGGCATGCAGCACGCGCCGGGCGGGGCACGAGCGGATGACTGACGGGAACACGGGTCTTCCTCCGGTGGATGCCGCCCCGCGTGGGCGCCTCTAAGCGGGGGTGGGGGGGGGGGGGGGGGGGGGGGGGAGAGGGGGGGGGGGGGGGGGGGGGGGGGGGGGGGGGGGGGGGGGGGGCCCCCCCCCCCCCCCCCCCCCCCACCGTACGGCGTGACAGGTCAGGAGACCGTCACGTCGTCGTAGTAGGTGTAGGTCGCGTCACCCGCGTAGTTGTCGTCCTTGTTGGTGAGGGTGAGCGTGTAGGTGTGGCCCGCGGTCACCGTGCCGGAGACCTGTTTCCAGCCCGCGCCCTGGGTGCAGGTCTTGCCCAGCAGCGTCGTGGTGGTGCCCGCCGTGGTGTCCTGGAGGGTGGCCGTCGCCCAGTCGTAGGTCACCGTGTCCGGGCAGGTGACGTTGTACCAGAAGGAGATCTTGGTGGTGCCGGACGGGGCGGTGAAGGACTGGGAGACCGAGGAGGTGTTCGTCGGGCCGGTGGAGCCCACCGTCGCGCCGTAGCTGCCGCTGTGCGCCGCCGAGGTGGTGGCGGAGGCGGTGCCACTTGTGGTCCAGCCGGACAGGCTGCCGGTCTCGAAGGTGCCGTTGGTGAGGCTGCCGGTGCCGCCACCGCTGCCGCCGACGATCGCGTGGGTGATGGCGCAGTTGTTGGTGTCGTTGGACCAACTGGCCTGCTCGGCGAAGGTGCCGGTGCCCATCGTGACGTTGGCCGCCCCGCCCGTGCTGCCGGGCGAGATCCAGGCGCATTCGTCGGCGTTCTCCTGGCCGTCGTACGAGCTGCCGGTGTGGTTGGTCCAGCCGCCTGCCGGGTTCTGGTCGGACATCATCTCCTGCCATTCGTGGCCGAGCGTCATCGTCCAGCCGTCCAGCGTGCCGGGCGAGTTGACGAAGCCGACGCCGCAGCCGGAACCGGAGTCCATGTTGTACGGCTGGTTGCTGAACGCGATGTCCCCGTAGGAGGAGGACACGGGACCGCCGGAGAGCGTGCTGTCGCCGTTGTAGTCGTGCCAGGCGCAGTACTGGCCCTGGTAGTTGTCCGGGTTGGTGTTGTGCGGCGAGAGGATGACGTAGTAGGCGTCCCGGTTGGACGCGGCGGTGGTGTTGCCGAAGTGTCCGGCAGCCTTGACGGCTTCGGCGCCGAGCTGGTGCCCGGTCGCGGCACTCGGCGAGGCCGCCGAGTTGTCGTACCACACTCCGGACAGCACGCCGCCGCTCTGGTACGGGATGAAGTCAGCGTTGGACGGGCAACTGGTGGCGCCCGCGGACACGTTCGGCCCGTCACACCACTGGGTGAGATCTGCGGACCACCGCTCGTTGCCGGTGCCGATGTCCTTGAACATCTCCTGGGCGACGGGAGCCGCGCCGTCGGGGTCGCCGGAGAACGTGGCGTCGCCGCTGCTGTTGGTGCTCTGCGTGCCCCACTGCGAGCCGTAGAAGACCAGGTAGACCTTGGAGTGACCGCTCTGGACGCCGATGCCGTCGACGCCGCCGCCGTAGGAGAGCGTCTGCGACCCGGTCGCCGCGGTGGCGGCCGGCTGCTTGGCCGCCCAGGACTTCATCTTCGCGTTCCGCTGGATGGTCGGTATGACACCGTGCCGGTACGGATGCTGGTAGGCCGGGCTGTAGGGGTTGTGTCTCGCCGTGTGGGCCGCGGCCTGGGTGGCTGCTGCCGCCTGAGGGATGGAGGCGACTACCGCACCGGTGAGGAGGGAAAGCGACGCGAGACCGGTCAGGGTTGCTCGGACTGCGCCGCGGGTGTGGGGATGACCCATGGGTGATGGGAACCTTTCTGGCACGAACCTCCGCCGTCGGTGCGGCGGGGTGAGCTGCATGGGGTGTTCGACGAGGCCATCACCCGTCGGACTGGCTCCGGCCGTCGACTGACGCCGGTTTCGTGCCGGAACAGGAGCAGGGCTCCGAGCGGTGCCGGGCGACTGCACGGGGCGGTGCCCGGCATCTGGGGAACTCACGCACGGCGTTGCGATCCGCGAAGGAACTCACGTTCTGGACCGGACGAATGAATAGGCAGTGAGAAGGGGTTCGCACTGCCACTTTCTTGCTGGCCGAATTGGTGATGACCTGTCTGACGCGGAGAAGCAAAGCAGAATTGACGGGTCCTGGTCAACGGAAGTGCAGAGCCTTTACACAGGAAGGCGAGGGCCGTCGGCCCGAAGTGGTGGTTATGACATCGGGTAGCCGCCGTCGAGTCTGATTCACCATCAAATTATCGCAGCTCAGGGCCAGTTGACGTCCATGCCGGACGACGGGGCGGGGTCATTCTGCGCGCCTCCTCGGCGCCGTTCTCTGCACAACACGCCCCCGATGCCGACCAAGTTCGGGAAAATGCTCGTCCAAAAAACGTTAATCAAAGCTCAATTGTTTGTCATGGTCACTATTCGGATTCCCTCTGATGCGCCAAAACTGCGTCCCGGGGCCCGGGCATACCGGTGAGCACCGGCTTCGTACCCGAGGCGGGACCTGGCGGGTGAGTCAGTCCACTTCCAGGAGCGGGCACAGGGGCTGCGCGGGTGACCTGCGGCGCATTCCACGACGTCGTAGTCGGCGCATGTCCCGGCTGCGGCGGGCTCGGCGCTGCGACTGCCGGTGCTCGCCGCGCGCCACGCCGCAAACGGGCCGCCCGATCAACCCGACGTGTGGAGGTAGCAGATGACGGCCGGACCCCCTCGACGGGGCAGCGGGTCTACTGCTCATCCGCATGCCGCAGGGAGGCCGAGCGGCAGCGCGAGCATGCAGGCGACGCGTTATCGGCGTACGGACTTTTCTCCCCAGTTGCGTGCGGACGAGTGTCCCCAGCTCTGGCCGCAGGCAGCGGCAGCACCGCAGAAGGTCTCGGTTGAGATCGACGCCCCGAACAGGGACACTCGCGCGATGAGCCACCGACGAGGCCCTCGGGGGCCGGTACTTCTGGGTTCGGACGGCCTGACTCTGGAACCTGCCGCCGTGCCGGGGCTGGGCCAGTTGGTCGCGGAGCAGCGGCAGGGCCGGTGCCGCGAGGGCTCCTAGCCTCGATCTTGGGTACAAGTGGTCCTCGCAGGACGAGACAGAGCGGCAGGCCGCGGTGCGCTACTGGAAGCGGATGATCGAGATCACCACCGAGCTCGAATGCCCGCTGATGAACTCGGAGTTCAACGGCCGCCCCGAGCGCACCGCGGAGAGCGAGGCGGCCTTCTGGCGGTGCTTGGAGGAACTGCTGCCGCTGTTCGAGCGGGAGGGCATCGCGCTGATTCCGGAGGCCCACCCGGACGACTTCTGCGAGGAGAACACCCCGGCCGTCGAGCTGGTCCGCGCGATCAACAAGCCCTGGGTGAACTACCTCTACTGCGCGCCGCACTCCTTCCACCTCTCCGGGGCGGACCCGACGGCGGACATCGCGGCGATGATGCGCTACGCGGGCGACAAACTGCAGCACGTGCACATCGCCGACTCCGCCAACCACAAGGACTCGTCGGGCATGTGCTACATCCTCAACCCGTCCGGCACCCCTCGAAGCCTGAGCTTCGTGCCGCTTCCCCGGCGGTCTGTCTTGATCCACACAGACCGCCGGGCTGGTGACGTGGGCTGTCACACACCTTCCGAGTCAGCAGCCCACATATCTCCCACCTGCCCGGTTACCTGGCGGTTGGAGGGCGAGCGCGGTGTCGGGTAGCAAGTGCGGGCCCTCGTCGACGTCGCCGACGAGGGCCTGAAAGCGGGCTGCCGGAGCGGAACCCGCGTGGACAGCCTCCCGATGGATGACCCGCTCGATCACGCCGTGCCGTCGCCGACAGATGCGCTTTCCCGGCTGGTCGAACAGGCGGATCAGCGCAGTCCGGCGAAGAGATCGTTCTCGGGTACGGCCGCGCCGGTGGGGTCCTGGACCCGTACGAAGGTCTCCATGCCCATCAACTCGCCGAACCTCTCCTTGCCCATCTTGAGGAAGAAGATGTTCTCGCCCTGACTGGCATGCGCGGCCAACGCGTCGAACTTCTGACCGCTGAACGCGGTGGCGTCCACCCACGTGGTGATCTCATCGTCGGGGAGGCCGATCTCGGCCATCGCCGCGGCCTCGGCAGGATCCGGCTCCGGCATGTCCTCATGAAACTCGCGCATGATCTCACCGAACCGCTGCATCATCGATCGGGGCATGGTGGTCCAGTACACCTTCGGCGCCAGCGCGGTCATCTCCAGCGCCGCCATCGTGATGCGGTGTGCCTGGATGTGGTCGGGGTGTCCGTAGAAGCCATTCTCGTCGTAGGTGACGACCACATCAGGTTGGTAGTGCAGCATGAGCTTTGCGAGTCGGGCCGCGCCTTCCCGCACGGGGGTCTGCCAGAAGGATCCGGGGGCGTCGTTGCTCGGCCAGCCCATCATCCCGGAGTCGGCATAGCCCAGCATCTCCAGAGCGCCGATCTTCAAGACGTCGCGGCTCGCCTCGAGTTCTTGACGGCGCATCAAGGCGACGGCCGCCGGATCGTGCCCGGGATCGCCCGGCTTCACACCCCCCGGTCCGTCACCGCAACTGCCGTCGGTACACGTCACGAGAACCGTGCGGATGCCTTCTGCCGCGTACCGCGCGAGGACCCCTCCGGTTCCGGTGGCCTCGTCGTCGGGGTGGGCGTGTACTGCCATGAGCGTCAAGGGCCGGTCAGTCATCAAGCAGTCCTCCTGCACAAATTACGTCTTGGTCCGAGTGCGCGGCGGGCGTACCGCGATCCCGGGGTTCGGATCCTGCGGGGACGGGCGCCCCTGTGGTTCTGCGTGTCCCCCGCCTGCGCGGCGCCCGTCTCCCAGTCGATGCAACCGTCCCGACCCGACCGGCTGTTCCCGGCGCGGTCGCTTGGCCTTCCACGCGTTGACGTCCCGCCACTGCCCCGATGGATCCGGACACCGTCG
Organism: Streptomyces sp. NPDC031340; assembly: GCF_055569945.1. Taxonomy (NCBI): domain Bacteria; kingdom Bacillati; phylum Actinomycetota; class Actinomycetes; order Kitasatosporales; family Streptomycetaceae; genus Streptomyces; species Streptomyces sp. NPDC031340. The sequence goes on along the minus strand of NZ_JBVIIE010000061.1, from coordinate 20,388 downwards.
ACCTCCCGGAGCCGGGGGACATTGAGCAGGCCGCCGCCCGAGCTCCGGCCATGACGGCCCAGGCCCCGGCCCGGGCCCCCGCAGGTCACAGCATTGCGCAGAGAGTTCCCCGGTACATGAGTGGAAGTGAATGGGACGGCGACGACGGTGGCCACGCATTTCGCGCGCGGGTGACCACGGCGTCCCCACCGGCCTGGGTGTGCCGTCTCATGACGTTGGTTCCTCGCTGTCAGGCTTGGCGGGCGTAGGACGTGAGGCGATCGGCGAGCGCGATGACGAGGTCGCGTAGTTCATCGGGGCGCTCGATGACGAACGGCCGGTCGAGTGCGGCGAGTATCCGAGGCAACCAGTCGAGCTGCTGCGCCCGTAGCTCGACGCGCAGCCAGTGCTCGGCCGCCGGGTCCTGGCCGGCCGCGGGCTCATGCTCCTCCAGGCTCGCGACGCCGGCGGGGAGGTGCGCGCGGATCTGCTCGACTGTCCCGTGGATCCGCAAGGTCACCTCATGCCGGTACTCGGCCGTGGCGAATCCTGACAACACGCGCTCTGCCGGACCGGGACCCACGGGCGCTTCGAATGAGCCGGGCAGGGTCCGCGCGGCTGCGATGCGATCGAGCCGGAAGGTTCGGTCCTCGCCGACCTCGGCGTCCTTGCCCGTGACGTACCACCGGCCCGCATGGGCGACGATCCCGTAGGCGTGCACTGTGCGTTCGCTGCGCCGTCCGTCGCGGTCGGTGTAGCGGATCGAGACCGGTCGGCGGTGGCGGACCGCATCGGCGATGGTGAGCAGGGTCCCGGCGTCCGGGTGGTCCAACTCGCCGGGCTGATCAGTGAAGGCGAGAGCTTCCAGGAGTGTGTCGAGCCGGCGGGCGATGTGCTTGGGCAGCACCCGCCGGATCTTCGCTGACGCCGTCTCGTTCGCCGTGCGCTCCGTCGTCGTCAGCTCTGCCCGGCGGCCGGCGACCAGGCCGAGCAGCACGGCCAGGGCCTCGTCGTCGCTGAGCATGAGCGGAGGCAAGCGGTACCCGGGGGCCAGCCGGTACCCGCCGTAGCGGCCGCGCACCGACTCCACGGGCACGTCCAGGTCGATCAGCTGGTTCACATACCGCCGCACAGTGCGCCCTTCGACGCCGAGACGGTCGGCGAGCTCGGCCACAGTCCGGGTGCCGCCCGACTGCAGCAGCTCCAGGAGTGTCAGCACGCGGCCGGTGGGTCGTGGCATGTTCGCAGCCTAACGCGAATACAGGACCGATTCTGTCCACTATTTCTCCTAGCCTGCGACGTGCACGCCTCCAGCACAGCCAAGGAGATTCCCATGGACTTCGTCTCGATCCGCATCATCACCAGCGACGTCGCACGCCTCGTCGAGTTCTACGAGCGAGCCACAGGGACGCAGGCGACGTGGGCCACCGAGGACTTCGCCGAACTCAGGACCGCGGGCGCAACCCTCGCGATCGCCGGCACCCGCACCGTCCCGCTGTTCGCCCCGGGCTCTGCCCACCCGGCGGACAACCACAGCGTGATCACCGAGTTCCTCGTCGACGACGTGGACCGCGTTCACCAGAACCTGACCGGCTTCGTCACCGACTTCGTCAACGAGCCCACCACGATGCCCTGGGGCAACCGGTCGCTGTTGTTCCGCGACCCCGACGGCAACCTCGTCAACTTCTTCACCCCCGTCACCCCGGAGGCCATCGAAAAGTTCGCACGCTGACGCCACGCACAGCCGCTCACGCGGGAGACCCGAGATCGCAGGGCTCCCGGTGAACGCGGCCGCCGAGTCCAGGAGCGCCACCCGCAGGGGGACCTCGGAACGCACCGCCGCTGACGCCCTCCGGCCACTGCCTGGCCAAGTGGTACGCCCGCTGGCTCGCCCACGGCGGGGGTTATCCCCCGTTCCGATCTTGGGGTGCGCCGGATCGTGCCCCCAGCGGGGCGAAACTAGCGTTCGGCCATGGCCTCGACTCTGTGCGAACACCTCGCCACGGCAATCGGTGTCGCCACGCTGCTCGCTGCGGGGGTGGCCCCCGCCATCGCCCAGCCTGTCGGCCCCTCCCCCGTGGGGCGGTTACGCCAGGACACCGAGGCGATCCACGCCCTCGGTGTCAGCGGTGTTCAGGCCCGCGCGATCGCGTCCGACGGCCGGCAGGCGGTCGCCACCAGCGGCACCGCCGACCTGAACACCGGCCGCCCGGTCTCTTCCGACGGTTACTTCCGCATGGCCAGCACCTCCAAGACGCTGGTCGCCGCTGTGGTCCTCCAACTGGACGCCGAGGGCAGACTGTCCCTGGACGACACGGTCGAGCACTGGCTGCCGGGAGTGGTGCACACCTGTGGCCCGGCGGCCGATACGGGCTCGGCCTGGTCGAGCGCCCCTTGAGCTGTGGAGGAACCTACTGGAGCCACGAGGGCGGGGACGGCGGCTTCATCACCCTCAACGGCGTCACCGACGACGGCAGTCGAAGCGCCGTCGTCTCCATGTCCGAGGCACGGGGCGACACCCCGGAGCACATCCTGGAGCAGGAGGACGCGGCCGGCGCCCTGATCGACCACGCACTGTGCGCCGGTGGCTCCAGCGCCCGGTGAGCGGAGACGTCGTCGCCCGCACCGCGTCGGCACGGATGTCGACGCGGCGCAGGTGCCGCTGATCGCCGAGTCGGAGAACGGGCCACTGCCCGGCCGGCAGGCGCCGGGCCAGGTCCCCGCGCAGGCTGGTGCCGCCGCTCAGCGCCCCCGGCGGGCCAGCGTCGAGCCCAGCGCCGTCGCCGCCGCGCGTACCGCGTTGGCGTGGGACTCCGGGCGGAACCGGCCCACCGGGCCCGTGACGCTGATGGCGGCCACCGCCGTCTGTCCGTCGGACGCGAGGACCGGCGCAGCCACGCACAGCAGGCCCGGCGTCGACTCCTCCATCTCGTACGCCACTCCCGTCTCCACCACCCGGGTGAGCTGCCCGCGCAGCAGGCCCGGTGCGACGACGGTCCGCGGTGTCCTGCGCTCCAGCGGTCCGGTCAGCACGGCGGTCCACTCCTCCTCGCCCGCGTGGGCCAGCAGCGCCTTGCCGATCGCCGTGCAGTGGATCGGCATCCGCCCTCCGGTGCGCGAGGGCGCCTTGGCCTGGCGGTGTCCGCCGATCTTCGCGATGTAGACGACCTCGTGTCCCTCCCGCACACCGAGATGCACCGTCTCATGGGTGCGCTCGTAGAGGTCCTGCAGGAAGGGCATCGCCAGCTCGAGCAGCGTCCGCTCCGCCGCGGCCCGCAGACCCAGCTCGAAGAGCCCTCCGGAGAGCCGGTACCCGTGCGCCGTCTTGTCCAGCAGCCGGTGCCGTACCAGGTCTCCCGCCACCCGGTGCACGGTCCCCTTCGGCAGGTCCGTCCGCCGGACCAGTTCGGCGAGCGGCAGCACGGAGTCCGCCGGGCCGAACGCCCTGAGGATCGCCAGTGCCTTGCCCAGCACCGTGTCGCGGTCCCGGTCGGGGACCTCCGACCGCTCGAGGCCCTCCATACGATCCTCCGGCCGGTCTTCCATGAAAAAAGCGTACCGGTGAGTGGAACGCCATCGTGGAGCTCGCTCTTCCCTTGCCGGAGATTGGATGCCATGGCACCCACCCACTCGGCTGTCCCCACCGACATGATCGCCGCTGCCGCGGCCCGGCTCCGCCAGGCGGCCGCCACCGGCGTCCCCACCGTTCCCGTACGCGACCTGATCGGCCGTGACGACGTCGAAGCGGCGTACGCCGTGCAGACGCAGCTCGCCGCCGAGCGGGTCGAGGCCGGCGCCACGGTCGTCGGCCGCAAGATCGGGCTGACCTCCACCGCCGTCCAACAGCAACTGGGCGTCGACCAGCCCGACTTCGGCGTCCTCTTCGACGACATGGAGTACGCCGACGGATCGGCCGTGCCGGCCGACGCGATCCTCCAGCCGCGCATCGAGGCCGAGATCGCCTTCGTGCTCAAGGCCGACCTGGCCGAAGGCCCGCTCGACCACGCCCAGGTCCGCGAGGCCGTCGACCACGCTGTCGCCGCGCTGGAGATCTGCGGCAGCCGGGTGGCCGACTGGGACATCAGCTTCGGCGACACCGTCGCCGACAACGCCTCCGCCGGCGGCTACGTGCTCGGCTCGCAGCAGGTTCCGCTCTCCGAGTTCGACCCGGTCGCGGCCGAGATGACCATGTCGATCGACGGCGAGACCGTCTCCACCGGCAACGGCGCCGCCTGTCTCGGCGACCCGGTCAACGCCCTCGTCTGGCTCGCCCGCCAGGCCCGCGACCTGGGCTCGCCCCTCCGCGCCGGTCAGGTGATCCTCTCCGGCGCGCTCGGCCCGATGCGCCCGGTGAAGCCGGGCGACGCCGTCCGGGCCACGGTCACCGGCCTCGGCACGGTGTCGGTCACCTTCTCCTGACACTTCCCACCTCTCGCAAGGATCACGATGAGCAAGACGAAGGTCGCCGTCATCGGGTCGGGCAACATCGGCACCGACCTGATGATCAAGATCATGCGCAACGCGCAGCACCTCGAGATGGGGGTCATGGTCGGCATCGACCCGGCCTCCGACGGCCTCGCCCGCGCCGGCCGCTTCGGGTTCGAGACCACCGCCGAAGGCGTGGACGGGCTGCTGAAGTCGCCGCAGATCGACGAGATCGGCATCGTCTTCGACGCCACCTCGGCCGGCGCGCACCGCTACAACGACGAGAAGCTGCGGCCCCTCGGCATCCGGATGATCGACCTGACCCCGGCCGCCATCGGCCCGTACGTCATCCCGGCCGTCAACCTCGACGAGCACCTGGACGCGCCCAACGTCAACATGGTCACCTGCGGCGGCCAGGCCACCATCCCGATGGTCGCCGCGATCAGCCGGGTAGTCCCGGTGGCCTACGCGGAGATCGTCGCCTCGATCGCCTCCAAGTCGGCCGGCCCGGGCACCCGGGCCAACATCGACGAGTTCACCGAGACCACCTCCTCGGCGATCGTGCAGGTCGGCGGCGCCCGCCGCGGCAAGGCGATCATCATCCTCAACCCCGCCGAGCCGCCGCTGATGATGCGCGACACCGTGTTCGCCCTGGTCGCCCTGCCCGAGGGCGAGGACGGCGAGGCCGTCAAGCGGGAGATCACCGCCTCGGTCGAGAAGATGGCCGCCGAGGTCGCCGCCTACGTCCCCGGTTACCAGCTCGTCCAGGACGTCCAGATCAGCGAGGTCCCCGCCGACCAGCCGGTCGAGACGCTCCTCGCCGACGGCGACGACACCCGGCCGACCCACCAGGTGTCCGTCTTCCTGAAGGTGGAGGGCGCGGGCATGTACCTGCCCGAGTACGCCGGAAACCTCGACATCATGACCTCGGCCGCAGTGCAGATGGCCGAGCGCATCGCCGCCGCGAAGGAGACCGCGAAGTGAGCACCGAGATCTTCGTGCAGGACGTCACCCTCCGGGACGGTATGCACGCCGTCCGGCACCGGATCACGCCCGGCGACGTGAAGCGCATCGTCACCGCCCTCGACGAGGCCGGCGTGGACGCCATCGAGGTCGCCCACGGCGACGGCCTCGCCGGAGGCTCCCTCAACTACGGCCCCGGCTCCAACACCGACTGGGAGTGGATCGAAGCCGCCGCCTCGGTCCTGAAGACCGCCCGCCTGACCACCCTGCTGCTCCCCGGCGTGGGCACCATCGACGAGCTGAAGCACGCCTACGACCTCGGTGTCCGCTCGGTGCGTGTGGCCACCCACTGCACCGAGGCCGACATCTCCGCGCAGCACATCGCCGCCGCCCGCGAACTGGGCATGGACGTCTCCGGCTTCCTGATGCTCTCCCACATGGCGGAGCCCGAGAAGCTCGCCGAGCAGGCCAAGCTGATGGAGTCCTACGGCGCCCACTGCGTCTACGTCACCGACTCCGGCGGCCGCCTGACCATGAACGACGTCGCCGCCCGCGTCCGCGCCTACCGGGACGTGCTCGACCCGGTCACCGAGATCGGCATCCACGCCCACGAGAACCTCTCGCTCTCCGTGGCCAACTCGGTCGTCGCCGTCGAGAACGGCGTCCGCCGCGTCGACGCCTCCCTGGCCGGCCACGGCGCCGGCGCCGGCAACTGCCCCATCGAGGCGTTCATCGCGGTCGCCAACCTCTCGGACTACAAGCACGGTTGCGACCTGTTCGCCCTCCAGGACGCCGCGGACGACATCGTCCGCCCCCTCCAGGACCGCCCGGTCCGCGTCGACCGCGAAACCCTCACCCTGGGCTACGCCGGCGTCTACTCCAGCTTCCTCCGCCACGCCGAGGTCGCCTCGAAGCGGTACGGCGTCGACGTCCGCGACATCCTCATGGAGTGCGGTCGCCGCCGCCTGGTGGGCGGCCAGGAGGACATGATCATCGACATCGCCCTGAACCTCGCCGCCGCCTGACGAGGCCGACGGGGAGGACACACGCCGAAGGGCGCCGCAGGAACCCGCTTGGCGGTTTCTAGCGGTCGTTGCAACACGTGGTTGGTTGTCCAGGCCGCGAGCAGTTCAGACAGGCGCTCGGCTGGGGTTTCCCAGCCGAGCGTTTTGCGTGGGCGGCGGTTGAGCTGGTCGGCGACGGCGACAGGGTGTTCGGGGCTGTGGAGGGACAGGTCGCTGCCCCCGATACAAGTCGGGAAATACTGCCGGAGCAGGCCGTTGGTGTTCTCGTTCGAGCCGCGCTGCCAGGGACTGGCGGGGTCGCAGAAGTAGACGGGGATGTCGGTGGCGATGGTGAACTCGCGGTGGCGTCCCATTTCGCTGCCCTGGTCCCAGGTCAGGGACCGCTTCAGGTGCGCGGGCAGAGTCTGGACGGTAGCTGTCAGGGCATCGCGTACGGCCGCGGCTCCGGCCCGGGACAGCCCGGTCCTCCGCCTCGGCGGGGCGTTCGCTGATCATGACCATCGGGGTGGTGAAGCGGGGCTGGCGGCAATTGGCCTGCCGGCGGCGGGGCTTGCGGCGGGCGCGGCCACTGCGCAGGGCGCCGGCAAGTTCCCGTCGTAGCTGGCCCCGGCCCTGGACGTAGAGCGCCTGGTAGACGGTCTCATGGACCACATGTATCTCCGGCCGCTCGGGGAACCTTGCCCGCAGAGCCTGGCATATCTGTTCCGGGCTCCACTTCTCGTCCAGCATCTCCTGGACGGCGTTCCGCAGCTCCGGAGCGTCGTTGATCTTGCGGGGCTTTTGTTTCATCACCTTACGGGCGATCCGAGCAGGGGTCGCCCGAGCGGCTGAGAGTGGCCGTCGGCTGCGGAGTCGGCGCCACCATCGAGACCTACGACTTCATCGGCTTCGGGACGGCCGCCGCGCTCTACCTCGGGCACGGCAGCCCGGAGGGCCTCGGCGGCCCGGGGCCCGCGGGACGACTCGATGATCTGCCTGATCGCCAGACCTTCCAGGGCCTCACGGACCTGGTAGAGCTCACGGACCTCGTCCGACGACAGCTGCGACACCCGGAGCATGCCCCGAGCGCCGGCCGTGACCAGCCCCTCCTGCTGGAGATGGCGCAGCGCCTCCCGCACGGTCCCGCGGCTCACGGACAACCGCTCCGCGATCTCCACCTCACCCGGGTGGTCTCCAGGACGGTAGGCCACTGGTGATCGCCGCTCACAATGCCATCAGCGCCTGCTCCCGCAGGGTCGTGGCACGGGAGAGACCGGAAAACGTCGGACCAGTCACGGACCAGACCTCCTTCGGTATTCAGGAAGGCTCATCGCAACGAACCGGGTGTCCTCTGTTGACAGTCAGCATCGAGTCTGGTGGGGGCGGTGGCCGACAAGGGCGGCGTCGAGAGTCGTGAGATCGAAGCCAGCCTCGGTCAGGACGCCGGCGGCCACTCCGCAGCCGACCTGGGCAAGTCCGGTCAGCAGGTCGTCGCAGTCGATGCGCTCGGAGGCGTTCTGCTCGGAGCCGTTCTGCTCGGACCGCGCCTCCGCGATCGCCAGGAGTGCTAATTGGGCACGAGGCGCCACCGGTTGTCTGCCGTGCCGTTGTCCGAGTCCTGGACCGCGAACGCGCCGACGGCGGTGGAGTCTCCGGCGATGGCCAGGAGCTTGCCGCTGTGCTCGTTGCGGATCTTGTAGGTGCCGTCGTTCTGGTCGAGGAGGGTCCAGCGGTGGTCGGCGGTGCCGTTGTCCGTCCACTGCAGGACGGTCGCGTTGTCGGCCGTGGACATGTCCTGGACGCCGAGGACCTTGCCACTGTGGGCGTTGCGGAAGCGGTAGGCACTGCCGTCATTGATCATTTGCCAGTTGTGGTCGGCGGTGCCCGAGTCGTTCCACTGGAGGGCCCGGCCGCCGTCGGCCGTCGACATGTCCTGGACACCCAGGACGAGGCCGCTGCCCGCGTTGACGAGGCGGACGGTGGGAACGGTGCCGGTGTTCCAGTAGACGGTGTAGTTGTGGCCGTGTGCGTCGTAGAACGGGCCGAGGTCGACGGTGGCACCGTCCGCGGTGGCGGTGAAGGTGAGTGCGCTGGTGCTGGTCCGCTTGATCGTGGAGGTGTCCAGGGACGGCAGGGAGCTGAGCGCGGTGTCGCCGTAGTCACCGGAGAGGACGACCGGGCCGTATGCGATCGCGGCGACCTCGGGGTTGTCGTTGGCCGGCCGCATGGTGATCCGCATGGGCAGGCGGACGACGACCGTGTCGCCGGCGCTCCAGGAGCGGGTGAGCGTGGCGTAACTGCCGGGGGTGGCAGTGATGTTCTGGGCGACGCCGTTGACGCTGACGGTGGCCCCGGTGGTCCAGCCGGGGATGCGGATGCGCATCGCCCAGGTCCCGCCGGCGTTGCCGGTGACGCGCAGGGTGGTGGTGTCGCTCGCCGGGTAGGTCGTGGTCTGGGTGACGGTGATGCCGCGCTCGGCCCAGTCGAGGACGGAGGGGACGAACAGGTTCACCGTCAGCGTGGTGCCGGCGTGGAAGTAGACGGAGTCCATCAGCCGGGTGTGCATCTCCAGGCCGGTGCCCTGGCAGCACCAGAAGGTGGTGTAGTCGGTGCTCCAGGTGCCGCCGCCCCACGCCGGGCCCACCCCGCGCCGACCGCCCGGGTTGAGCGGGGTGAAGTAGGTGACGTGGCCGTGCGGGTCGGCCGGGTTCTGCTGGCCGATCATCTGGTTGAGCCACGCCTGCTCGTAGAAGTCGAAGAGGGCCGCCCGGTCCGGGTCGAGGGCGAACAACTCCCGGGTCAGACTGAGCATGTTGACGGTGTTGCAGCTCTCGCAGGTGTCCTGCTTCAGGTACGCGGCGATGGCGTTGGGGGCACGGAAGTGTTCGGCTTGGCTGTTGCCGCCGATGGCGTAGGTGTGGGCGCCTACGCACATGTCCCAGGCGTTGGCGGCGATGTCCCGGTAGCGGGTGGTGCCGGTGGCCTTGTACTCGCGGGCGGCGCCGATCCACTTCGGTACCTGGGTGTTGGCGTGCAGCCCGCTCAACTGGTCCTGTCCGGCTGCCAAGGGGTCGAAGACCGCGGCGTGGTCGAAGCGGCGGGCGACGGTCAGCCAGCGCGCGTCCCCGGTCTGCTGGTGGAGGTCGGTCAGCACGGCGTTCATGCCGCCGAACTCGGTCTGCAGCATGGCCTGCATCTGCGCCTGGGTCAGGCGGCCGGTGCGGGTGTCGCCCCACGCCGCCAGCGCCAGTAGCACATCTCGGGCCTGGGTGGAGCCGATGTGCCGCCACACGTCCAGCAGGCCGGCGAGGGTCTTGTGGATCGTGTAGTAGGGGACGTTGCCGTTGTTCAGGGTCCGCTGTTCCAGGGCGGTGATATCGGACTCGGGGTAGCCGGAGAGGTATCCCGCGGTGAATCCGGCAGCGCTGTTGTTCGCCTGGCACTTGGCCAGTTCGGCGACCATGTACGTCGCCTTGTCCCGGAAGGCGGTGTCTCCGGTCACGGCGTACGACTGAGCCCAGGCGGTGAGGAAGTGGCCCTGCACATGGCTGCGGAAGGGGAACGTCGGCGCGTCCCAGCCGCCGTTGGTGGCGGCGCCGCCCGTGGACAGACGGTGGTTGGCACGGAAGACGTACAGCAGTCGGTCGACGTCGACGAACCGCAGGTAGGCGGCGGTGCGGTTCTGGTTGTCCAGCCAGCGGCTCGCTGTCAGCCGGACCTGGCCGAGGTCGAAGGGCTGGGCCAGGGCCCCGGTGTCGGCGCGGACCGGCGGGACGACCGCCGCCCGGGCCTGGGGGGCGGCGAGGAGTGAGCCGGGGGCGGAGGCCGCGGCCGTGGCTCCGGCGTACTGCAGGAGGCGGCGTCGGTTGAGGGAGGAGGACATCGGGCACCTTTCCCGTGCGGACCGAGACGAGTGGCGGGTGTTTGCGGGCGGGTGAACCGGCCGATGGCTCAGGCGAGTTGGAAGGGCCGGTCGGAGGCGTGCGGCTCGCCGGTCCGGCAGGGGTCGAGCCGGAGCCGGAGGTCGCGGTGGCGGACGTAGCGGCCGTCTGCGCTACGCAGTGAATACGCCCACCGGTCGGCCAGGCCGGGGACCGCGGTGAGAAGGACGCCGCCGGTGGTGGCCAGGTCACGTGTTTCTTCGTCGGCAGCGGCCCAGAGGCGGTCCAGGTCCTTCAGGACCGGGAGGTGCTTCACGGTGCCGCTGACGCCGGACAGTTCCGAGGTGTCGATTCAACTCGTCGGAATGCCCGCCGGCGGGACCGGCGCACTCCAGGATGTGAGGGATGCGTTCGTGGCGGTGATCGTCGTGCCGCTGGAACGTCGCCGCCTCCGCGTCGGCGTACCGCGAGGTCAGCCCGGCGGCGGCCGGGAGGGCGGCACGGGCGGGCGCGGCGGACAGCGGACAAGTGAGGTGCCCTGCGGCCGCCGCGGCAGTACGGGTGAGGGCGGTACGCAGCAGGGTCCTGCGGCTGAGATGTGCGGACCGGTTCCATACGGTGGCGCATGAACGTCTCCTCGCAGTCGGAAAGAACCGGCGGAAGCGGGAAGGGGAGCCTATGAGTGACCCGTACCGTACGTTCGATATATCGAAATGCGTTCGAGGGAACGCAGGAACGATAGAGGGCGCGCTATATGGCGTCAACGCCGTTGACGCCTTCAAGCGACGAGGCGACACACTCACAAACGTCGAATATGTACCGCCAGGCGCGGCACCGTGGCGACACTTGGGCTGTCGCCCGATACAGACATTGGCATTTCAACCCCCTGCGGAGCGAAATATTTCGACGCTGCAGGCAAATGACGCAGCAGGGGTTGACGTCTTTTGCGTTCGGCCTACCATCACTTTACGTCCGACGCATCGAATTGCGTTCGACATTTCGGATAACAATGTGACGCGACCGCCTACCGCACTCGCACGACTCACGCCCGGACACCCGCACACCACCAGCACAGGGAGCCGCTCGGATGTCATGGACTCGTCATTCGTTAAGCCGTCGGAGCATGCTCGCCACGAGCACGGGGCTCGTGGCGGGGAGCATCCTGCCCGTGGCCGCCGGACAGGCGTCCGCCACGTCGTCCGTGCCCCTCCCGTCGGCCGCCGCCGCGACCTACGCGAACCCGGTCCTGTGGCAGGACTTCGCGGACATCGACATCATCCGCGTCGGCGACACCTACTACTACTCGGCGTCGAACATGCACTACTCCCCCGGTACGCCGATCCTGCGCTCCTACGACCTGGTCAACTGGGAGTTCACCGGCCACTCGGTTCCCGTCCTGGACTTCGGAGCCAAGTACGACCTCAACGGGGCCCGCGGCTACGTCCGGGGCACCTGGGCGTCCTCGCTCGCCTACCGGCCGAGCAATCAGACGTTCTACTGGCTGGGCCAGATCGACTTCGCGAAGACCTACCTCTACACCGCCAAGTCCGTCGACGGCACCTGGAGCCGCCTCGCCGCACTGAACACCGTGTACTACGACGCCGGGCTGCTCGTCGACACCGACGACACCCTGTACGTGGCGTACGGCAACAGCACCATCAACGTGGCCCAGCTCTCCGCGGACGGCCGGTCCCAGGTCCGTACCCAGCAGGTGTTCAGCACCCCGTCCAGCATCGGAACGCTCGAAGGGTCACGCTTCTACAAGATCAACGGCAACTACTACATCTTCGCGACCCGTCCCGCCAATGGCCAGTACATCCTCAAGTCGACCAGCGGCCCCTTCGGTCCCTACACGCTGCGGGAGGTCCTGCTCAACCTGCCGGGCCCGGTGTCCGGGGGCGGCGTCCCGCACCAGGGCGGTCTGGTACAGACGCAGACCGGGGCCTGGTACTACATGGCGTTCGTCGACGCCTTCCCCGGCGGACGGATACCCGTCCTGGCGCCGGTCACCTGGACCTCCGACGGCTGGCCCGTCATACAGCTGGTGAACGGTGCCTGGGGCGCCTCCTACACCAGTCCCGTCGTCCCCGCCCCGCCCCGCCAGATCACACCGATGACCGGCGTCGACACCTTCTCCACGACGGCTCTCGCACCCAAGTGGGAGTGGAATCACAACCCGGACAACAGCAAGTGGTCCGCCGGTAACGGACTCACTCTGAGCACCGCCACCGTCACCTCCGACCTCTACTGGGCCCGCAACACGCTCACTCACCGCATCCAGGGCCCCACCTCGACCGCGACGGTCCAACTGGAGTATTCGGCGATGCGCGACGGAGACCGCGCGGGGCTGGCGCTGCTGCGCGACTCCTCTGCCTGCATCAGCCTCAAGCGGGAAGCCGGCACGACGCGGCTGGTCATGCGCCAGGGAATCACCATGGACTCCAACTGGAACACCACCTCCGGCGGCGCCGGTCGGTGTACCAGCTGTGGTCTTCCGGGGTGGCGGCGTCGGCGAGGAGCTCGACCGTGCGGTAGGCCATCCCGAGCTGCGTTGGATCGCTTGTCCGCTGTGCCCGGCCGCGAACAGGCTCGCCGGCCGGTGACACACCGTTCGGCGGCTTCGCTGAGGTTGTGCCACAGGTACCGGCGGTACGCGACCTGCGCTGCCTGCGGTGCCCCGACGGCGGCGCCTGCGGCCAAGAAGGGAGCCCGGTCCCGGCAGACGACCTCGATCCCTGGCCCCTTAGGCACTCCAGTGGCATCTCGTGTCCTGAGCTGGTGGTTGTCGTTGTCCGGGTATGGAGGCGACAGCTGAAGCCGACCAGGTACGCCACCACCTCCGGCCGGGCTGGTGGACCGGGAGCTGTACCCGCCGAACGCCTGGATCTCCGACCGCGAGCGATGCCGGGCGGCGAAGATCCCCGATGGGCGGTGTTTTGCCACTGCCCCGATGAGTTCGGCGTGGTGCACCGGTCTACCTGCTGACACCACTGGAAGCGAAGGAGTCATTCAATGGCGAAGGTCATCTCCACCCTGTTCATCTCGGCCGACGGCGTGGCCGAGATCGACCCGGACTGGCACTTCCCGTACTTCGACGAGAACATGGGCCGCGCCGTCACCGAGGACTACGAGACCGCTGACGTGCTGCTCATCGGCCGCGAGACCTACGACAGCTTCGCCGGAGCCTGGCCCGGCCGCGAGGCCGCGGGCGGGGAGGACGCGTCGTTCGCGAAGCAGCTCGGGGACATGCGCAAGGTGGTCGTCTCGCGCCGGCCGCAGGAGTTCGCCTGGCGCAACTCAGAGCTGATCAAGGGCGACCTAGTCGACGCCGTCGCCGCGCTCAAGACCGACACCGGCATCCGGGGCATCCTCATCCCCGGGTCGCTCTCGGTCGTGCAGCAGCTCCTCGCCGCGGGGCTGATCGACGAACTGCGCCTGCTGGTGCACCCGGTGGCGGCGCGCAAGGGCCGCAAGCTGTTCGACGAGGGTGACGTGCCGTACCACCTGCGCGTGACGGCGACCGAGACGTTCCCGACCGGCGTGATCCGAGTGATCTACGCACCGACCGAGGCGCCCGCCAAGGCGGGTTACGACGAGGCCAAGGGCAAGGTCGGCGGTGACGAATCCCTTTGATGCCGGACGCGTGATGCGGCGGCCTCCAGCCGGACCGCAGCCGGCCCCGGATTACGCGACAGCACGCCTGGTCGAAAGCGGTGGGACCCCGTGATCGGCCAGGTGCGGGTTTGCACGGTCAGGAAGCGGTGCGCGGCAGTTCGCCGGTGCCGCCGAGTCGGCCGAGGCTGCCGAACCGGACGGCGGAGGGCTATGGACGGTCGTCGGCGTCGGCGCCGTCCCGATGACCGGCGGCACGGTGAGCACTGTGGACTGTGCGATGGTGGCTGGGTGTCGTTCCGTAGTGGTCCAGGAACACCTGCCTCAGCGTCTCGGCGGAGCTGAACCCGCAGCGCCTCGCGACCGAAGCCAGCGGCAGTGTCGTGGAGACAAGGAGTTGTGAGGCCGCCTCGGCCCGGGCGGTCCGTACGAACTGGGCCGGTGTCTGTCCGAGCTGTTGAAGGAACAGCCGGGACAGATGACGTCCGCTGACTCCCGCGTACTCGGCGAGCGCGGTGGTGGCTAGGTCACTGTCGAGGTGTGCGGTGATGTATTCGACGGTCTGCCGCACGGTCCGGTGCTCGGGCGCCGGCGCGTCGACGAACATGCTGATCTGGGCCTGGTTGCCCGGCCGCTGCAGGTAGGTCACCATCATCCGGGCCAGCTTCCGGGCGAGGGCCGGGCCGTGGTCCTCCTCGACGAAAGCGAGAGCCAGGTCAAGTGCGCCGGTAACCCCCGCTGACGTGCAGACGTGCCCGTCGCGGACGTACAGCGGCGCGGCATCGACGTGGACGGCCGGATGGCGCTGCGCAAGGTCGCGCGCGAATGCCCAGTGGGTCGTGGCACGCCGTCCGTCGAGCAATCCGGTCGCCGCCAGCACGCTCGCCCCCGTGCACGCCGATGCCACCCGCCGGCCGATTCCGGCCAGGCGGCGCACGTGCTCGACCAGCCGGGTGTCCTGCGCCGCCGCGGCGTGGCCCCGTCCACCGACGACCAGCAGCGTGCCGACCGGGCCGCCCGTCCGCTCCAGCGCCGCCTGCGCCGCCAGGACCAGGCCCGAGGAACAGCGCACCGGGCGGCCGTGCGGGGTGACCAGCAGCACGTCGTAGGGCGGACTCGCGCCGAGGCGGTTCGCCCCGTCGAAGGCGGTCGTCAGGCAGGCGACCTCGACGAGTTCCGCATCGTCATAGGCCACGACCACTACGCGGTGGCGGACGTCGGTCGTCATGCCTGCGACAGTACCGAATCGACCCGGAAGACAGGCATCCAAGAATTCCGGACATGGAGTCCGGACGATCCGTCCGCGGTGGCGGCGGTGGGCGAGGGTTGCCAGGACAGCATCCCGCTGCCAGGCCTTCGGCCACCCACCGACTTCAGGAGTCCCGTCATGACCGACCCCTCGCCCGAGCCGTCCGCGGACTCGGTCAAGACCATCGCCTTCGTGCTGTACCCGGGGCTCACCCCGCTGGACATCGTCGGCCCGATGCAGGTCTTCGCGGCGTTGGGTGATCTTGTTCCCGGTTACCGCACGATCGTGGTCGGCGAGCGGATCGTGCCGATGCCGAGCGACACCCCGCTGTCCCTGGTACCCAGTCACACCTTCGAGGAGGTCTCGGATGCCTGTGCGGTGATCGTGCCCGGCGGCCTCGTCCCCACCCTGGCCGCCATGGCCGACGAAAGCCTGCTGCGCAACCTTCGCGAGACCGCGGCACGCTCCCAGGTCGTCGGCTCGGTGTGCACCGGATCCCTGCTGCTCGCGGCGGCGGGGCTTCTGGAGGGCCGCCGGGCCACCACGCACTGGATGTACCGGGACCTGCTCCCCCGTTTCGGGGCAACACCGGTCAACCAGCGCTGGGTCGAGGACGGACACTTCATCACCGCCGCCGGGGTGTCGGCCGGCATCGACATGGCACTGCACCTGGCCGGCCGCCTCGCCGGCCGTGACATCGCGCGCATGGTGCAGCTGTTCATCGAGTACGACCCCGAGCCGCCCTTCGGCCCGATCGACTGGACAGCTGCCGACAGCGGCCAGTACACGCCGTTCGCCCGGCAAGTGCTCCACAAAGCCCTCGCCGACCACCCCGCACTCCTGGACCACCTGACCACCTGAGCACCTGAGCGCCGTGGGCCCGGCGATCCGGTGCTCGCCGAGCCGGGCCCACCCCCGCGTCCATCGGCATACGTGTCGAACCGAGCTGGGCGGCCATGACGTCCTTGTTGCGGCAGGAGGACAGCACCGGAAGCGCTCGGCGTAAGCCAGCGAGATGCTGCCGGCGCTAAAGCCGGGCTGCTCGCCCCGGCGCGGCACGGTCATCCCTGCACGGGCTGACCCCGACCACTCCGCAACGCCCGTCGTGACCTGGGCGAGTCCCCAGGAGGCTGCGGTCGCGCAAGGTCTGTCGCAACACCAGCGCACCGGACAGGCGCACCGCTTGGCGCAACAGCTGTCGCAGGCGCCCCGGTCAGCAGTCCAGTGCGGGCAGGTGGGCCAGGCCGGTGTCGAGCATGATGCGGTCGACGGTCTCGTGCAGGGCGCTGTCGGCGCCGATGACGGTCTCGACGCCGCCGGGCAGCAGATCCAACGGCCGGTACCAGTCACGCAGTTGCGTCTCGTCGACGTCATCGGCGGTCGGCTTGGTGGCATGCCGGGCGAGCGTTTCACCGAACGGCACGTGCAGGTAGTAGCTGTGGGTCGGGCCACGGTGGTCGGCGCGCAGCCGCGCGAGCATGTCGCCGTAGCGGTCGGCGTAGAGGATGCCTTCGACCACGACGTGATAGCCGGCGTCCAGGGCGTAGCGGGCCGTCAGGTCGATCAGACCGATGTTCGCCGCTCCCGGCCGGTCCCGCTCGCGCAGCACGATGCGGCGGAGGTTGTCCTGGCCGACCAGGGCCAGGCCGCGGCCGAACCTCTCACGCAGACCCGCCGCGACGGACGACTTCCCCGAGGCGCTGTTACCGCGCAGCACGACCAGCCGGGTATCTCCGGTGCCCACCATCACGGCCGTCAGGGTATCGACCACGGGTGACAGCGCCTCGGATTCGCGGCGGTCGCGCCCGACCAGGTGACTGTGCCCCTCAGGCCTCCAGCTTCGGCAGCCACAGCTTCCCCGCCGCATCCAGGAACGAGCCGCGGAGCAACAAGCTCCCACCGCGACCCTTGCCGTCAATGCCGGCGCAGTTCCTCGCACCGGTCCCGGAGTTGGCCACGGTCAGCCGACTCACCAGTGTCTGTTCCCGGCGTGCACGGCTCGTCGTCCCGCCGCGAGGTCATCCACTGGGCGTTGAGGACGCAGCGGAGCGCCAGCCCGTGCCTGTCATGTGACGGCTGGTGCGTGTTCGCGGTTCTCGGTGTATGTGCTGTGCCGGTGAAAGGAGTAGGCCTTGCCGACTGCCTGGAGGAAATTGGCACAGGCGAGTGCCGTCCACAGGGCGGCGAGGCCCCCGTCTGTGGCCACCGGGGCGGCGACAGCGGCCAGGAGTCCGTAGCAGATGAAGGTCGACACGAAACTCGGCACCGTTCGCTTGAGGCCGATGAGGCCGAACCCGACGACCGCCTGCAGCGCGTCGGTGACGACCACGGCCAGCACCAGCGGCAGCAGGTCCACGATCTGCGGCCGCACCTCGGCGTCCGTTGTGAACAACGGCACGATCCATGGTCCGAGGACGATCACCGCTGCCGCGATGAATCCCACGACGGCCAGCGCCAGCCAGGTGCCCGCCCGGACGCTGCGACGGATGCTCGCGCCGTCGCATTTCCCGGCGTAGGCGGAAACCAGGGGAATGGTGGCCTGGCCGACCGCCACCGCAGCCGTGAAGATGAGGTTGACCAGCGAGATTCCGACGCTGTGCACCGCGGCGCTGTCCGTCCCGACTCGGGCCGCGGCGAAGGTCAGTACGCCCAGGACGGCGAACTTGACGAGCACCGTGCCGGCGAGCGGGATCCCCACGGCGCCCAGCTTCCAGACCTGTCTCGCATCCGGCCTGCCCGGGAACAGGGAGTGGCCGGTCAGCACGGTAGAGCGGCGGAGGGTCACCTGGTTGACGGACGCGGTGATGGCGCTGGAGACGAGCATGGCGATCCCGGCCCCGGTCAGTCCGTAACCCGGCAGCGGGCCGGGACCGCCAACGAGGATGACGGACAGCGTGGCCGATGCGGCAGTGCCGAGCAGTCCGGCCCGCATCACCAGCTTCGCTCGGCCCAGTGCGATCAGGACGGATGTGGATGACGAGCTGACCGCGATGGCGAGCACGCTGCCGGCCAGCAGGAAGGGGAAGATTCCCAACTGGTCCAGAGTGGTGCGGGGAACTCCGGATGCCCGGCCGATCAGCGGAACTGACGCGACGGCCGCTGCGGCGACCGCGCCGACGGCGACCGCGAGCCACATGGCACTGTGCACCACGGGCAGGAGACGGTCAGGATCGTCCTTGCGCGGCGTGACGAACGGCATCACGCCGCGCAGTGCGCCCGCCACCGTGGCGGTAGCCGGGCTGAACACGGCCATGGTGACGGCGAAGGCCGCGAGCGTGGCGGTGGCGTGGTGGCCGAGCAGTGCTGTGTCGACCAGGGCGCCGGCCGAGGCCGCGATCATCGTCAGGTACAGCGGGAGCGCTGCCGCCGCTATCTCCAACCATGCAGCGCGTCCGGGCGGTCCGCTCACCTTGTCGACCATGGGCTCGATCATCACACTGCGGGAGCCGGCAGGTCAGCGGAAGCGGCCAACCACCCGGAATCAGTCCTCGTCCTCAGGCAGGTGGAAGTAGACGGTCCCCGACCACCAGGGGCCGTACTCGGTCGTCTCCGACTCGATCACCACGTCCTGGACCTCGGCGGGGCCCAACGCCTCGATGGAATCCGCCAGTCGCCGCAAGAGGGCCGGAACGCTGTCGCAGCCGGGGCCGGCGGGGTTGGCCTGCGAAAAGTGGCGCACGGTCCAGTGCACAGGGGCATCCGTCACGGACCGATCGTACAGCCTGCCATCGCCCGGCCTGCACGCGCCTGCACGCGCCGACAGTGCCGGGCGACCACCCGGGACGGACGCCGTCCACTGTCGTGGAGCCGACGCCATTGTGCCGGCGACTACTCCTGGCCTCGGCACACGGACCGGATTTCTCTCAGGAGCGCCTGGTACTCCTCCCCGTAAGCGGCCACGGCCGCGTACACCGCGTCCAGGGCCGCCCGGAGGGGGTCGGCTTCGGCGGCGCCCAGCAGCGCGGGCAGAGCCATGTGGGGCTGGGAGACAGGCAGGTTCGGATCCGGCTCGCCGAATGTGACCTTCACCGTGTACGACGTCCCTCCCTCCGGTTGCGGCGCCGGCGGCGCGGGAGGGCTCGGCGACATCGCCGTGGCGGCTGCGGGACCCACGATCCGCAAGGCGGGCGCGGGTTCCGGCATCGGCGTGTACGCGTCGTCACCGGCGGGCGGTTGGAAGGGGAGCCGCTCGGGCGGGACGGCCCGGCGGACGGTTCTGTCGGGGACCCGTGGGTCGGAGGCCAGGGCCCGCCATATGTGGGCCGGGTCGTCGAGAGGCGGCGGCAGCGGGCGGCCCTCTGCCAGGGCGGCGAGTCCCGCGCCGATCCAGTCGACCTCGGTGAGACCGGCCGCCCCGCAGGCACGGCGCGCGGCCAGCAGGGCTACGGCCCGCTGGGTCTCGGGGGCGGCGGCGTCGATGGCGTGGACGAGGGCGGGGTCGAAGGCGAGCAGGCCGCGCACGTTGCCGCCGACGTCGCGCAGGGCCTGGCTGGGCAGTTGACCGCCCCACTGCCATCGTTCGTAGGCGAGCCGGCGGTCTCGTTCGGCTTGTTCCCGCGCGAGGCGGGCCTGGCGTTCGACTTCGGCGCGTTCGGCCGGTGTGGGCGGGGGCGGCTGCCGACGGGCGTAATCGTGCCAGTACGCAGCGATCGCCGAGGTCTGTTTCAGGATGCGGTCCGGTGCGGGTGGGGTGGGCCAGAACTGCAGCAGGTAGCAGTCCAGTTCGGGTTCATCGCTCGACCGGGTGTCCTGTCGGCGACCCTCGTCCATGCCCTTGGCGCAGTAGCGCACCCGGTAGTCGGTCTCCTCCAGGCCGAGCTCCCAGGAGTCCTGCCCTGCCCACTCCACGAGAGAGCTGTCGGCCGATGCGGGGTGGAAGGACACCTCCACGGCGTCCTCCCACACCGGATCCAGCGGCGGAGCCTGGTCGTGCACCTCGACGGTGAAGCCGACGCTGCCCGTGTGCAGTCCGGTGTGCAGCCACAGCGCGCCGGGTACCGCCGCACCGCACAGCCCGGAGTTCTGCCCCGCGAACGCCTCCGCGAGGTCCGAGCCCAAGCTGTCCGGATCGCTCTCGACGTAGATCTGGCTGTAGTGGACGTGGACTTCACCCTCGACCGGCCTGCGCACCCTTACCCCCATCGTCGCCAGGAACGAGTCATGCGCGGCAGCCTACGGCGCGGCACTGACATTGATAGTGGTACGCAGGTTCCGGTGGTCGTGGCTCGGGCACTGACTGACGCCCTGCTGGGTTGTCCTCCCGTTGTTCTGTCCG
>NZ_JBVIIE010000060.1:0-54632 GCF_055569945.1 Streptomyces sp. NPDC031340 | reverse complement strand
CGCCCGGTTACATTCCGAACCCGGAAGCTAAGCCTTACAGCGCCGATGGTACTGCAGGGGGGACCCTGTGGGAGAGTAGGACGCCGCCGAACAAACTTTGAAAGGGTTGGGCCCGGAACTTCGGTTCCGGGCCCAACCCTTTTTTGTTGCACGTCACTTGAAGTTCACGTTGCGCAACCACCATCCGCAGCATGGGTACTGCTGCAATGCTCAGAGCCGCGGGCGTCGGGCCCGGTGACGAGGTCGTCGTGCCGGCGTTCGGGAACGTCGACGTCGCCGAGGCCGTCCGCCTGACCGGGGCGCTTCCGGTGTTCGCGGACATAGATCCGCTCACGTACTGCCTCGACCCGTCCGCCGTCGAGGCGGCGACAACTCCGCGGACCGCGGCCCTCGTTGCCGTGCACCGCTTTGGGCGGCCGGCCGACGTCGCGCGGCTGCACGGTGTCGGGCAGCGGCACGGGCTCCTGGTGCTGGAACAGGGGGAGTCCGAGGCGCCGTACGACGAGGTGGCTCAGCGCAGGGAGCGGGCGGCCTACCTCGACGCCAGGCTGAGGGGGGTGCGTACGCCCGACAGCGGTGAGGGGCACACCTACCAGCAGTACGTGGTGCGCGTACCGGGCAACGGACGGCCGGACCGGGACGCGTTCGCGCGAGCCGTACGGGCCAGGGGAGTCGAGTGCCGGGTGCCGGTGAAGACCCCCGTGCACCGACTGCCGGAATTCCGTAGCTGCGTGTCGCTTCCGGAGACCGAGCTCGCGGCCGACGAAACCCTTTCGCTGCCCGTCGACGCCACCCTGACCCGGCGGGACATGCAGCGGATCGTGGCCGCCTGCAATGCGCTCGGAGGACTGCTCCAACCCGCCTTCTGACGGAGTTGGGAGCAGCCATGTGTTCGGGGTATGATCTATTCCGTTGCCGCCGGGGGAAACTCCGAAAAGGCGACCGGCCCCTATAGCTCAGTCGGCAGAGCGTCTCCATGGTAAGGAGAAGGTCAACGGTTCGATTCCGTTTGGGGGCTCCAGAGAAAAGGCCCCGCCCTCTCGGGCGGGGCCTTTTCGCGTCTCCCAGCGTCTCTCAGTCCTTGTGGGGGACCGGAACCCGCATCGCCAGGATCGCCATGTCGTCCGAGGGCGCGTCCGAGGCGAAGCGCTCCACCGCGCGCATGATGCGAGCCGCGACCGCGCCCGCCGTCAGACCCGTACAGGTCGTCAGAACCTCGGCCAGGCCGTCGTCGCCCAGCATGCGGGTGCCCTCGCGGCGCTCGGTCACGCCGTCCGTCACACACAGCAGGACGTCGCCGGGGTCCAGGGTGACCGTCTGCTCGTACAGCTCCAGGTCCTCCATGACGCCCAGCAGCGGCTGAGGCTCCGCCGCCGGTTCCACCGTGCCGTCCTGGCGCAGCCGCAGCGGCAGCGGGTGTCCGGCGCAGACCACCTTGAGGACCGCGCTGCCGTCGTCCTGGGGCCACAGCTCGCCGTACAGCAGGGTCAGGAAGCGGCTGCGGGCGCCCTCGTCGAGGATCGCCGAGTTCAGGCGCTCCAGGACCGCCGGGCCGCCGAAGCCCTCCCGGGCCAGCAGCCGCAGCGCGTGCCGGGCCAGGCCGGTGACCGCGGCCGCCTCCGGGCCCGTACCGCAGACGTCGCCGATCGCGAAACCGTAGGCGCCGTCGCTGATCGGGAACAGGTCGTAGAAGTCGCCGCCGACCTCGTTGCCCTCGCCGGCCGCGCGGTAGATGACCTCGACCTCCACGCCGTCGATCCGGGGGAGCTCCGGGGGCAGGAGACTGCGCTGGAGGGACTGGCTGATGGCCGTGCGCTCCGAATACAGGCGGGCGTTGTCCAGGGCGAGCGCCGCGCGGCGGCTCAAGTCCTCCGCGAGTTCCAGTATTTCCTGGCGGAAGTGCTCGTCGGTGGGCTTGCCCAGGGTCAGCATGCCGATGACGCGGTTGCGGGCCACCAGAGGCAGCACGACGGTCTCGCCGCCGACCGCCGAGGCCGTGGCGAGGGTGGGCCCGATGCCCGAGGCGACCCGGTAGGTGGGGGCGCCGCCGAGACCGAGGCTGCGCATCGAACTGCGCAGAGCGGCCTGGTGGGCCACCTCGCCGGGAGCCGGCCAGACGCGGGCGCCGGGCGTCGGTACCGGATCGGGCGGCGGGATCTTCGACAACAGCGACTTGATGCCGTCGATGAGTTCTTCGTCCTCGTGCAGCACGTACGACAGGTACGGCTCGGAAGCCTGGTCGGCGATCGTGTAGACGGCGCACCAGGTGGCGAGGGTCGGGACCGTCATCTGCGCCATCAGGGCGAGGGTCTGGTCGCGGTCCAGGGTGCCGGCCAGCAGGTCGGAGGCCTCCACGAGGAAGCTGAGGGAGCCTCGGCGCAGCCGCTCCAGTTCGCCCAGGCGGGCCGACTCGACCGCCAACGCGATCCGGTCCGCGGCGAATTGGAGGCGCAGCGCCTCTTCGTTGGAGTACCTGCCGGGGGCCTCGGCGGCCACGCCGAGAGAGCCGGTGAGACGGCCCTCGACCTTCAGCGGGACCGTGACGACGGAGCGCATGCCGGTGCCGGTGAGCAGCGGCACGGCGCCGGGTACGGCCGTCAGGTCGTCGTGGACGGCCGGCATGCGGGCGGAGCCGTAGCGGCCCGGGCCGGCCTCGACGGGGACGCGGGCGAAGCGCTGGCGGGCGGAGGGCAGGCCCGTCGAGGCGCGGACCTCCAGCTCGGTCTCGTCGTCGGTCGCCAGGAGCAGGAAGGCGGCGTCCGCGTCGAGCATGTCGCGGGCGCGCTCCACCGTGCGCTGCAGGAGGCCGTCGAGGTCGTCCGGGGCCGGGGAGCCGATGAACACCTCGAAGGGGTCGGCGCTCTGTCCCTCGGAGACGGTGGCCTTGTCCGAGGCGGGACCCCGCAACGGGGTCTGCAGAACGGCGCGTTCGTGGTCGCGGACGAGGAGGCAGACCGTGGACGGCTCGCCGTCGGTGTCGCGGACGCGGAGGTGGGAGGCATACACCGGCAGGACACGGCCGTTGGCGCCCCTTATGCCGTAACTGCCCTCCCAGCGGGAGAGTTGGAGTGCCTCGGCGATGCCCGTGCTGGTGCCGGGGGTGTGCGGCCAGGCCGCCAGGTCGGTCAGCGGCTTTCCGACGACCTGTTCGGCCGGGTAGCCGAAGAGGTCCTCCGCGTCCTCGTTCCAGGCGGTGAGCGCGCCCGCGCGGTCGATCTGGACGACCGCGACGCGTACCCGGCTGTCGGCCAGCGGAAGGAGGTCGGCGGGCAGCGTCGGGCCCGCGGCGCGCGTCCCGACCGGGCGGTCGGGGAGGTCGAGCTGGAACCAGACCTGCTTGTGGGTGGGCGTGTACTCCACGCCCCAGCGGCCGGCCAGCGCCGCGCACAGCTGGAGCCCGCGGCCGCCCTCGCGGTCGGGGCTGCCCATGGTGGCGGGCGAGCCCTGGAGGGGGATCTCGCGCTCCGGGTAGCGGTCGGAGACCTCGACGCGCACGCCGTGGTCGCTGCGCAGGCACAGCACGTCCGCGGAGGTGCCCGCGTGCACCACGGCGTTGGTGACCAGTTCGCTGGTGAGCACCACGGCGTCGTCCACGATGTCGGCGAAGCCCCAGCCCTGGAGCGTGTCGCGGACGAAGGAGCGGGCGCTCGCGACCGATCGCCCCACGGGCTCGAAGCTGGCGGCCGCGCGCGCGGTGATCACAGCACTCCTCGTCCGGTTGTCGATGTGCGGGGCCCCCTGGCCGACCGGATCGTGCCGCTGGTACGGCAGACCGCCCGTCGGCCGGTGGTCCGGGGGCTGTCCCCCCGGGATCAGTCCGGTGGTCATGTGTGCGGCCGCCCCTCCGATGCCCGCTCGTACTCGTGCCACCGCCCAGGCCGGACGGACCGGCGCGGCTGGACAGCCGCATGCAAGGTTACTTACCTTCGCCGTCCGTGCGGATGCCGGTCCGCAGTGTTTCCGCCCGCAGGGTGGTGTGCGGACGATGTGCGAAGCTGCCGAACTGTTATGGCCTGGTTCGGCCGGGGTGAAACACTGGGCAAGCTTCTTGTGAAAGTCCGGGCAGGCTGCGTGTCTTCCACATACGACGGGCAGCAGCCCTTGATGTGAGCTGAGGCATCGGGCAGCAAGGCGCGGCAGTGACAGGTACCCCGAGAGGCGGTACCCGAGTACGGCGGCAACGGTCGAACCCTCCGGGAGGGAACAAGTGGAGTCTGGCGCGGCGACGCGGGCCACTGGGACGCGCGCGAAAGGCGGACAGCCCCTGGGCGGTCGACGCACACCGCGCGGTGGCACCACCGCGGTGGACACGGCTGCCCTGAACCGGCTGCTGGCGGCCCTGGCGGCCATGCGGGACGGGAACTTCCGCAAGCGCCTCACGGTGTCCGGGGACGGCGTGATGGCGGAGATCGCGGCCGTCTTCAACGAGGTGGCCGACCGGAACCTCCATCTGACCGGCGAACTGTCCCGGGTGCGCCGCATGGTGGGGCGCGAGGGCAAGCTCACGGAGCGGCTGGAGACGGGCGCCTGCGAGGGGTCCTGGGCGGCCGCCATCGACGCGTCGAACGCCCTCGTGGACGACCTCGTGCGGCCGGTCTCCGAGGTCGGCCGGGTGCTGGCGGCCGTGGCGGACGGTGACCTGTCGCCGCGCATGGAGCTGCGGTCGCAGTCGGCGGACGGCGGCGGGCATCCGCTGCGCGGGGAGTTCCTGAAGGTCGGGCGCACCGTCAACAACCTGGTCGACCAGTTGTCGACGTTCACCGACGAGGTCACCCGCGTGGCCAGCGAGGTGGGCACCGAGGGCAAGCTGGGCGGGCAGGCACGGGTGCGTGGCATGTCGGGTTCGTGGAAGGACCTCACGGACTCGGTCAACACGATGGCGTACCGGCTGACCGCGCAGGTGCGGGACATCGCGCTCGTCACGACCGCGGTGGCCAAGGGCGACCTGTCGCGGAAGGTGACGGTTCACGTCGCCGGCGAGATGCTCGAGCTGAAGAACACCGTCAACACGATGGTGGACCAGCTGTCGTCGTTCTCCTCCGAGGTCACGCGGGTGGCCCGGGAGGTCGGTGTGGAGGGTGAGCTCGGCGGTCAGGCGCAGGTGCCGGGCGTGGCCGGGGTGTGGAAGGACCTCACCGACTCGGTGAACCTGATGGCCGGCAACCTGACGGCCCAGGTGCGCGGCATCGCCCAGGTGACCACCGCCGTGGCCAACGGCGACCTGTCGCAGAAGGTGACCGTGTCGGCGCGCGGCGAGGTCGCGCAGCTCGCGGACACCATCAACCAGATGACCGAGACGCTGCGGATCTTCGCGGACGAGGTCACCCGGGTGGCCAACGAGGTCGGCGCGGCGGGACAGCTGGGCGGGCAGGCGAACGTGCCCGGCGCCGCCGGCACCTGGAAGGACCTCACCGACTCCGTCAACACGGTGTTCCGGAATCTGACCATTCAGGTGAGGGACATCGCCGCCGTCACGACGGCCGTGGCCAACGGTGACCTCTCGCAGAAGGTCACGGTCGACGTGGCCGGCGAGATGCTGGAGCTGAAGAACACCGTCAACGGGATGGTGGACCAGCTGTCGTCGTTCGGTTCCGAGGTCACGCGGGTGGCCCGCGAGGTCGGTGTGGAGGGTGAGCTCGGCGGTCAGGCGCAGGTGCCGGGCGCGGCCGGGACGTGGAAGGACCTGACCGACTCCGTCAACACGGCGTTCCGCAACCTCACCGGACAGGTGAGGAACATCGCCCAGGTGACGACGGCGGTCGCCAACGGCGACCTGTCGCAGAAGGTCACCGTGGACGTCTCCGGCGAGATGCTGCAGCTGAAGAACACCGTGAACACGATGGTGGACCAGCTGTCGTCGTTCGCCGACCAGGTGACGCGGATGGCCCGGGACGTGGGCACCGAGGGCCGCCTCGGCGGGCAGGCGGTCGTGCCGGGAGTGTCCGGCACGTGGAAGGAACTCACCGACTCCGTCAACTTCATGGCGGGCAACCTCACCTCGCAGGTGCGGCAGATCGCCCAGGTGACGACCGCGGTGGCGCGCGGTGACCTCTCCCAGAAGATCGACGTCGACGCGCGCGGCGAGATCCTCGAGCTGAAGAACACCATCAACACGATGGTCGAGCAGCTCTCCGGCTTCGCCGACCAGGTGACCCGGGTGGCCCGCGAGGTGGGCACCGAAGGACGTCTGGGCGGTCAGGCGCAGGTGCCGGGCGTGGCCGGCGTGTGGCGGGACCTGACCGACTCCGTGAACGGGATGGCGTCCAACCTGACCGGCCAGGTCCGCAACATCGCGCAGGTGGCCACGGCGGTGGCGCGCGGTGACCTCTCCCAGAAGATCACCGTGGACGCGCGCGGGGAGATCCTGGAGCTGAAGAACACCCTGAACACGATGGTGGACCAGCTGTCGTCGTTCGCCGAGGAGGTCACCCGGGTCGCCCGCGAGGTGGGCACCGAGGGCCAGCTGGGCGGTCAGGCCGAGGTGCAGGGCGTCTCCGGCACCTGGAAGGACCTCACCCAGTCCGTCAACTTCATGGCGAACAACCTGACCATCCAGGTCCGCAACATCGCCGAGGTCACCACCGCGGTCGCCAAGGGCGATCTGTCGAAGAAGATCACCGTCGACGCGAAGGGCGAGATCCTCGAACTCGTCACCACCGTCAACACGATGGTCGACCAGCTGTCGTCCTTCGCCGAGCAGGTGACCCGGGTGGCCCGTGAGGTGGGCACCGAGGGCATCCTGGGCGGCCAGGCGCACGTGCCGGGCGTCACCGGCATCTGGAAGGACCTCAGCGACAACGTCAACCTGATGGCCAAGAACCTGACCATGCAGGTGCGCAACATCTCCCAGGTCGCGGCGGCCGTCGCCAACGGCGACCTGACCCGGACGGTGACGATCGAGGCGCGCGGCGAGGTCGCGCAGCTCGCCGACACCTTCAACACCATGGTGAAGACGCTGAGTTCGTTCGCCGACCAGGTCACCAAGGTGGCCCGCGAGGTGGGCACGGACGGCATCCTGGGCGGGCAGGCGCACGTACCCGGCGTGGCCGGCACGTGGAAGGACCTCACCGAGTCCGTGAACCAGATGGCGTCCAACCTGACCGGCCAGGTGCGCAACATCGCCATGGTCACCACCGCCATCGCCAAGGGCGACCTGACGAAGAAGATCGACATCGACGCGCGGGGCGAGATCCTCGAGCTGAAGACGACCATCAACACGATGGTGGACCAGCTGTCGTCGTTCGCCGAGGAGGTCACCCGGGTGGCCCGTGAGGTGGGCACCGAGGGGCAGCTCGGCGGCCAGGCACGCGTGCGGGACGTCGACGGCACCTGGCGCGACCTGACCGAGTCGGTGAACGAGATGGCCGGGAACCTCACCCGGCAGGTGCGCGCCATCGCGCGCGTGGCGACGGCGGTGACCCGCGGCGACCTGAACCTGAAGATCGACGTCGACGCGTCCGGCGAGATCCAGGAACTGCAGGACTACATCAACAAGATGATCGCCAACCTGCGCGACACCACGATGGCGAACAAGGAGCAGGACTGGCTCAAGGGCAACCTCGCGCGCGTGTCCGCCCTGATGCAGGGCCGGCGCGACCTGCAGGACGTGGCCTCGCTCATCATGAGCGAACTGCCGCCCCTGGTGGCCGCGCAGCACGGCGCGTTCTTCCTGGCGATGCCTCCGGCCGACGGCAAGGACGGCGGCGACGAGTACGAGCTGCGGATGCTGGGCTCGTACGGCTACTCGATGGGCTCCATGCCGACGTCGTTCCGGCCCGGCGAGGCGCTGATCGGGACGGCCGCCCAGGAGAAGCGCACCATTCTGGTGGAGAACGCGCCCAGCGGCTACCTGAAGATCTCCTCCGGGCTCGGCGAGGCCCCGCCCGCGCAGGTGATCGTCCTTCCGGTGCTGTTCGAGGGCCAGGTGCTCGGCGTGATCGAGCTGGCGTCGTTCACGCCGTTCACGCAGATCCAGAAGGACTTCCTCAACCAGCTCGCGGAGATGATCGCCACCAGCGTCAACACCATCTCGGTGAACACCAAGACCGAGCAGCTGCTGAAGCAGTCGCAGGAGCTGACCGAGCAACTGCGTGAGCGCTCGGCGGAGTTGGAGAACCGGCAGAAGGCGCTCCAGGCGTCCAACGCCGAACTGGAGGAGAAGGCCGAGCTGCTGGCGCAGCAGAACCGCGACATCGAGGTGAAGAACACCGAGATCGAGGAGGCGCGGCAGGTCCTGGAGGAGCGCGCCGAGCAACTCGCGGTCTCCATGCGGTACAAGAGCGAGTTCCTCGCCAACATGTCGCACGAGCTGCGCACGCCGCTCAACTCGCTGCTGATCCTGGCCAAGCTGCTCGCCGACAACGCCGAGGGCAACCTGTCGCCGAAGCAGGTGGAGTTCGCCGAGACCATTCACGGCGCCGGCTCCGACCTGCTCCAGCTGATCAACGACATCCTGGACCTGTCGAAGGTCGAGGCGGGCAAGATGGATGTCTCGCCGACGCGCATCGCGCTCGTCCAGCTCGTCGACTACGTGGAGGCCACCTTCCGGCCGCTGACCGCGGAGAAGGGCCTGGACCTGTCCGTGCGGGTCTCGCCGGAGCTGCCCGCCACCCTGCACACCGACGAGCAGCGGCTGCTGCAGGTGCTGCGCAACCTGCTGTCCAACGCGGTGAAGTTCACCGACTCCGGCTCGGTGGAGCTGGTGATCCGGCCGGCCGGCGCGGACGTGCCGCAGTCCATCCGGGAGCAGCTGCTGGAGGCCGGTTCGCTGACCGACCCGGACGCCCCGCTGATCGCGTTCTCCGTCACCGACACCGGTATCGGCATCGCGGCCAGCAAGATGCGGGTGATCTTCGAGGCGTTCAAGCAGGCGGACGGCACGACCAGCCGCAAGTACGGCGGCACGGGCCTGGGCCTGTCCATCTCGCGGGAGATCGCCCAGCTGCTCGGCGGTGAGATCCACGCGCAGAGCGAACCGGGACGCGGCTCGACGTTCACGCTGTATCTGCCGCTGCACCCCAGCGAGCTGCCGCCGCAGGGCTACCAGCAGCCGGTGCCCGCCCTGGAGGCCGGTGACCTGGTGGCCGCCTCGGACCTGTCCCAGCTGTCCGAGGCGCAGATCGAGACGCCGGCCGAGGTGAAGTCGTACCAGGAGACGCAGAACGGGGCCGCGGCGCTGTTCCGGCGCCGCCGCAAGCCCGGACCGGACGCCGGGGCGCGCACGGTGACGCCGGAGCGGCGGCCGGACGCCGGGCAGAGCGAGGCGCCACGGGGGCGGCGCGGCATCCGGTTCGGCGGGCACAAGGTGCTGATCGTCGACGACGACATCCGCAACGTCTTCGCCCTGACCAGCGTCCTGGAGCAGCACGGGCTGTCCGTGCTGTACGCCGAGAACGGCCGCGAGGGCATCGAGGTGCTGGAGCAGCACGACGACGTGGCGGTCGTCCTGATGGACATCATGATGCCCGAGATGGACGGGTACGCGACGACCACGGCGATCCGCCGGATGCCGCAGTTCGCGGGCCTGCCGATCATCGCGCTGACGGCGAAGGCGATGAAGGGCGACCGGGAGAAGGCGATCGAGTCGGGCGCCTCCGACTACGTGACCAAGCCGGTCGATCCGGATCATCTGCTGACGGTGATGGACCAGTGGATGCGGGCCGAGTGAACGCGAGGAGCGAGGTGCCCGCGAAGCCGCCGATCCGGTGGGGCCGGGACCGTGTAGAAACGGGGGATCCGGGGAACCTTCTGGTCTCCCGCCCCGTTTCCGCTGCGTGCACAGTGACATCACGGTGACAGGGTGTGGCGATGGGCGGGGTGCGGCTACGATGACCGGCACAAGGACGGGCGGCGCAAGGGAGTCGTCCCCTGGGGCGGCACCCGAGGGTGTCGTCCCGAGTCCTAAGGACAGGGGAGGCCCCACGCCGGGGCGAGGAGGGCGGGCCATGGTGCAGAAGGCCAAGATCCTCCTGGTCGATGACCGGCCGGAGAATCTGCTGGCGCTGGAGGCCATCCTCTCCGCGCTCGATCAGACGCTGGTGCGGGCATCGTCCGGGGAGGAAGCGCTCAAGGCACTGCTGACGGACGACTTCGCGGTGATTCTGCTGGACGTCCAGATGCCGGGCATGGACGGTTTCGAGACGGCCGCGCACATCAAGCGGCGGGAACGCACCCGGGACATCCCGATCATCTTCCTCACCGCGATCAACCACGGCCCCCACCACACCTTCCGCGGATACGCGGCGGGCGCGGTCGACTACATCTCCAAGCCGTTCGACCCGTGGGTGCTGCGCGCGAAGGTGTCGGTTTTCGTCGAGCTGTACATGAAGAACTGTCAGCTCCGGGAGCAGGCGGCGCTGCTGCGGTTGCAGTTGGAGGGCGGCGACAAGGCCGCGGCCGGCGAGTCCAGGGAGCCGGCCGGCCTGCTCGCCGAGCTGTCGGCGCGGCTCGCGGCGGTCGAGGAGCAGGCCGAGGCGCTGTCCAAGCAGCTCGACGACGAGTCGGCGGACGCGGCGGCGGTGGCCACCGCGGCCCATCTCGAACGCAAACTCACCGGGCTGCGGCGGGCGCTGGACGCGCTGGAGCCGGGTACCGGGAGCACCTCCTCGGTGACCTCCTAGCACCCGGACGCGGGCCCGCGGTCCGCACGGGCTGCCCCTGTGCCTCACCTCGCGTACCCACGGCCCAGCCGCTCCGCCGCAACCGGTGAGCCCGCGTCAGCTTGCGTCCGCCGCAAGGGCGACACGAACGGGTGAAGCAGTGGGCACACGTGTCCGCGGCCGTCTCCACCGGTAATCTCACACCCATGGCCTCACGTCCCTCCGCAGCCAAGAAGCAGCCCGCGAAGAAGGCGGCCGCTCCGGCGAAGGCTCCGGCGAAGCAGGCCGCCGCGAGGAAGGCCCCGGCCAAGAAGGCGCCCGCGAAGAGGGCGGCGAAGAAGTCCGCGCCTCCGCCCAGGCCGGCGCCGAGCCCGACCGGGGGCCTCTTCCGCATCGTGCGCGCCCTCTGGCTGGGCGTGGCGCACGCCGTGGGCGCCGTCTTCCGCGGGATAGGGCAGGGCGCCAGGAACCTCGACCCGGCACACCGCAAGGACGGCGTCGCGCTGCTGCTGCTCGGCATCGCCCTGATCGTCGCCGCGGGGACCTGGGCCGACCTGGAGGGCCCCGTCGGCGACCTCGTCGAGATCCTGGTGACCGGCTCCTTCGGCCGTCTCGACCTGCTCGTGCCGATCCTGCTCGCGGTCGTCGCGGTGCGCCTCATCCGGCACCCCGAGAAGCCCGAGGCCAACGGCCGCATCGTGATCGGCCTGTCCGCGCTCGTCATCGGCGTGCTCGGCCAGGTCCACATCGCCTGCGGCGCCCCCGCCCGCAGCGGCGGCATGCAGTCCATAAGGGACGCCGGCGGCCTCATCGGCTGGTCCGCGGCGACCCCGCTGACGTACGCCATGGGCGAGGTGCTCGCCGTGCCGCTGCTCGTGCTGCTGACGGTCTTCGGGGTGCTCGTGGTGACGGCCACCCCGGTCAACGCGATCCCGCAGCGGCTGCGGATGCTCGGGGTGCGGCTCGGGCTGGTCCACGACCGGCCGCAGGACCTGACCGACGAGGACCTGCGCTACGACGAGCAGTGGCGCGAGGCGCTGCCCGCCGACCCGCGCCGGCGCGGACCGGCCCCGGATGTGTACGACCCCGACAGCGCCGAGCAGGAGGCCCTCTCGCGGCGCCGTGGCCGCCCCAGGCGCTCCGCGGTGCCGCAGCCGGACATGGAGCGTCGGATGGACGCCGTGGACGTCGCCGCGGCCGCCGCCGCCGCGCTCGACGGCGCGGTCCTGCACGGCATGCCGCCCTCGCCGCTGGTCGCCGACCTCACCCACGGCGTGAGCGCCGGCGTCGGCGACCGCGAGCAGACCACCCCGGTCCCCACCGCCACGCCCGCCCCGGTGCCCGCCGCACGTCCGAAGCGGGAGAAGCCGAAGGAACCGGGAGAGCCGGAGAAATCGGGCTCGGGTGTCGCGGACCTCACCAAGGCACCGCCCGAGGTGCCCCGCGACCTGCCCGCGCGCGCGGAGCAGCTTCAGCTCGCCGGCGACATCACGTACGCCCTGCCGTCCCTGGACCTGCTCGAGCGCGGCGGCCCGGGCAAGGCGCGCAGCGCCGCCAACGACGCCATAGTGGAGGCGCTGACCACCGTCTTCACCGAGTTCAAGGTCGACGCCCGGGTCACCGGCTTCACCCGGGGCCCGACGGTCACCCGCTACGAGGTCGAGCTCGGTCCCGCCGTGAAGGTGGAGCGGATCACCGCGCTGACCAAGAACATCGCGTACGCCGTCGCCAGCCCGGACGTGCGGATCATCAGCCCCATCCCGGGCAAGTCGGCGGTCGGCATCGAGATCCCGAACACCGACCGCGAGATGGTCAACCTCGGCGACGTGCTGCGCCTCGCGGCGGCCGCCGAGGACGACCATCCGATGCTGGTCGCGCTGGGCAAGGACGTCGAGGGCGGCTACGTGATGGCGAACATCGCGAAAATGCCGCACGTGCTGGTCGCCGGAGCCACCGGCTCCGGCAAGTCGTCCTGCATCAACTGCCTGATCACCTCGATCATGATGCGGGCGACCCCGGAGGAGGTCCGCATGGTCCTCGTCGACCCCAAACGCGTCGAGCTGACCGCCTACGAGGGCATCCCGCACCTGATCACGCCGATCATCACCAACCCGAAGCGGGCCGCCGAGGCGCTGCAGTGGGTCGTCCGCGAGATGGACCTCAGGTACGACGACCTGGCGGCGTACGGCTACCGGCACATCGACGACTTCAACGCGGCCGTGCGGGTGGGCAAGGTGAAGGCGCCCGAGGGCAGCGAACGCGAGCTCCAGCCCTACCCGTACCTGCTGGTCATCGTCGACGAGCTGGCCGACCTGATGATGGTCGCCCCGCGTGACGTCGAAGACTCCATCGTGCGCATCACGCAGCTCGCGCGGGCGGCGGGCATCCACCTGGTGCTCGCCACCCAGCGACCGTCGGTCGACGTCGTCACCGGTCTGATCAAGGCGAACGTGCCCTCCCGGCTGGCCTTCGCCACCTCCTCGCTCGCCGACAGCCGCGTCATCCTCGACCAGCCCGGCGCCGAGAAGCTCATCGGCAAGGGCGACGGACTGTTCCTGCCGATGGGCGCGAACAAGCCGGTCCGCATGCAGGGCGCCTTCGTGACCGAGGAGGAGGTCGCGGCCGTCGTCCGGCACTGCAAGGACCAGATGGCGCCCGTCTTCCGGGACGACGTCACCGTGGGATCCAAGCAGAAGAAGGAGATCGACGAGGAGATCGGCGACGACCTCGACCTGCTGTGCCAGGCGGCCGAACTGGTCGTCTCCACGCAGTTCGGGTCGACGTCGATGCTCCAGCGCAAGCTGCGCGTCGGCTTCGCCAAGGCCGGCCGGCTCATGGACCTCATGGAGTCCAGGGGGATCGTGGGACCGAGCGAAGGCTCCAAGGCACGTGACGTTCTGGTGAAGGCAGACGAGTTGGACGGAGTGCTCGCGGTGATCCGCGGGGAGGCTTGAGAAGGGGAGGCTTGAGAACGAGCCCCGACCGGCGTGCCGGCGATGCCTGATCGTGACTCAGCCGTGAGGAATCCGCGAGCAACCCTTTCCCCACGGCGAACGTCAAGTTGGGGTAAGCGTCAAGCAGTGACCCCACCATCGGCGTGTCCGGCCATACCGATGGGCTACAAAGTCCGACCGCCCGGTTGCCCCACCCTTTTCCACCCCCCCTAGACTGAACCTCCAGCACAGGTGGCTTAAACGCTCGAAAGGCGCCCCCGTGTCCATCGCCAACTCACCTGAAGACGAGCGTCCGTTCGAAGACGACCGCGAAGAAGCCCGCCTCCCTGTCGGCCGCGCCCTGAAACAGGCGCGCATCGACGCCGGGCTGACCGTGGACGACGTCAGCAACGCCACCCGGGTCCGCATCGCCATCGTGCACGCCATCGAGGCGGACAACTTCGCCCCCTGCGGCGGGGACGTCTACGCACGGGGTCACATCCGGACCCTGGCCAAGGCCGTCCACCTGGATCCGGCGCCGCTGCTGGCCCAGTTCGACGCCGAGCACGGCGGCCGCCCCGCCCCGACCCCGGCGGCTCCGCTGTTCGAGGCGGAACGCATCCGCCCCGAACGACGCGGGCCCAACTGGACCGCGGCCATGGTCGCCGCGATCGTCGCCGTGGTCGGCTTCGTCGGCTTCACCGCCTTCCGGGGCGGCGACGACAGCGGCGCCGACACCCAGGTCGCCGAGGGCTCCACGCCCACGGCCGCCAAGTCCACCTCCACCACGCCCAAGGGCGGCAAGCCCGCCGACCCCACGCCCGGCCCCTCCGACAGCGCCATCGCGGCCGCGCCCCAGGACAAGGTGACCGTCCAGGTCAGCGCCGCCGACGGACGCAGCTGGATCTCGGCCAAGGACCACAACGGCCGGCTGCTGTTCGACGGACTGCTCAAGCAGGGCGAGTCCAAGACCTTCCAGGACAGCGACAAGATCAACCTGGTCCTCGGCGACGCGGGCGCGATCCAGCTCTACGTCAACGGCAAGAAGATCGAGGACGACTTCCAGCCCGGCTCAGTGGAGCGGCTGACGTACACCAAGGGCGACCCGCAGGTCGGATGACGGACCGGACCGGCGCACCGCCGGCCGGACAGCGGGCCGGAACAGCGGACCGCCGGCCGGATCAGCGGGCCGCGGCGCAGGACGTACGGGGTTGGCCGGGATCGGCCAACCCCGTCGACGTGGGCCGTCAGTGAGACAAAGTAGTCTTGAGCGCATGCCTGAACGCCGTACCGTCGCACTGGTCACCCTTGGCTGCGCCCGTAACGAGGTGGACTCGGAGGAGCTCGCAGGCCGCTTGGAGGCGGACGGCTGGGACCTCGTGGAGGACGCCGCCGACGCGGACGTCGCTGTCGTCAACACCTGCGGATTCGTCGAGGCCGCCAAGAAGGACTCCGTCGACGCCCTCCTGGAGGCCAACGATCTCAAGGGCCACGGGAGAACCCAGGCCGTCGTGGCGGTGGGCTGCATGGCCGAGCGGTACGGCAAGGAGCTCGCCGAGGCCCTCCCGGAGGCCGACGGCGTGCTCGGCTTCGACGACTACGCCGACATCTCCGACCGCCTGCAGACCATCCTGAACGGCGGCATCCACGCCCCCCACACCCCGCGCGACCGGCGCAAGCTGCTGCCGATCAGCCCCGCCGAGCGGCAGCAGTCCGCCGCCGGCGTCGCGCTGCCCGGGCACGGCCCGGCCGACCTCCCGGAGGGCGTCGCCCCGGCCTCCGGCCCGCGCGCGCCCCTGCGCCGCCGGCTGGACGGCTCCCCGGTCGCCTCGGTGAAGCTCGCCTCCGGCTGCGACCGGCGCTGCTCCTTCTGCGCCATCCCGTCCTTCCGCGGCTCCTTCATCTCCCGCCGCCCCGGCGACGTGCTCAACGAGACGCGGTGGCTGGCCGAGCAGGGGGTGAAGGAGGTCATGCTGGTCTCCGAGAACAACACCTCCTACGGCAAGGACCTGGGCGACATCCGCCTGCTGGAGTCCCTGCTGCCCGAGCTCGCCGAGGTCGACGGCATCGAGCGGGTCCGGGTCAGCTACCTCCAGCCGGCCGAGATGCGCCCGGGGCTCATCGACGTGCTGGCCTCCACGCCGAAGATCGCCCCCTACTTCGACCTGTCCTTCCAGCACTCCGCCCCCGGCGTGCTGCGCGCGATGCGCCGCTTCGGCGACACCGACCGGTTCCTGGAACTGCTCGACACCATCCGCGGCAAGGCCCCGCAGGCCGGTGTCCGCTCCAACTTCATCGTCGGCTTCCCCGGCGAGTCCGAGGCCGACCTGGCCGAGCTGGAGCGCTTCCTCAACGGTGCGCGGCTGGACGCCATCGGCGTCTTCGGCTACTCCGACGAGGAGGGCACCGAGGCCGCCGGCTACGACGGCAAGCTCGACCAGGACGTCGTCGCCGAGCGGCTGGCCCGCGTCTCCCGGCTGGCCGAGGAACTCGTCTCGCAGCGCGCGGAGGAGCGCGTGGGCGAGACCGTGCACGTGCTCGTGGAGTCCGCCGACGACGAAGGCGTGTACGGCCGCGGGGCGCACCAGGCCCCCGAGACGGACGGCCAGGTGCTGCTCACGGGCGGCGAGGGCCTCGTCGCCGGCCGTATGGTCGAGGCGAAGGTGGTCGGCACGGAGGGTGTCGACCTGGTGGCCGAGCCGCTGACCGGCTCGCTCGGATGTAGTGAGGAGGCGGGCAGATGACCGGAGTGCCGGCATCGGCGGCGAACGGCTCCTCCAAGGCGGCTTCCTCGAGAGCCGCCGGCACCACCGATTCCGAGACGGCGGGCGGCGCCCGGCCCGCGCGGGGCGGAAAGCTGGCGGCCGCGGCCGTCAACCAGGCCAGCGTGTGGAACATCGCCAACCTGCTGACCATGCTCCGGCTGCTGCTCGTACCGGGCTTCGTCGCACTGATGCTGGCCGACGGCGGATACGACCCGGCGTGGCGCTCGCTGGCCTGGGCGGCCTTCGCCGTCGCCATGATCACCGACCTGTTCGACGGTCACCTGGCGCGCACCTACAACCTCGTCACCGACTTCGGGAAGATCGCCGATCCCATCGCCGACAAGGCGATAATGGGGGCCGCGCTGATCTGTCTCTCCGCGCTGGGCGACCTGCCGTGGTGGGTGACGATCGTCATCCTCGGCCGGGAACTCGGGATCACCCTGCTGCGTTTCCTCGTCATCCGCTACGGCGTGATCCCGGCGAGCCGCGGCGGCAAGCTGAAGACGCTCACCCAGGGCGTCGCGGTGGGGATGTACGTCCTGGCGCTCACCGGCTGGCTGGCGACGCTGAGGTTCTGGGTGATGGGAGCGGCGGTCGTCCTGACCGTGGTGACCGGCCTTGACTATGTGAGACAGGCCATTGTGCTGCGCAGACAGGGAATCGCCGCCCGCAGGTCCGCGTCGGAGGAGACGGAAGCGTGAGTTCCGAGGCCGCCGAACTGGTGCGACTACTGACCGTGAGGGGCGAGACCCTGGCCGTCGCCGAGTCGCTGACCGGCGGCCTGGTCGCGGCGGAGATCACGGCGGTCCCCGGGGCCTCCAAGGTCTTCCGCGGCTCGGTGACGGCCTACGCGACCGAACTCAAGCACGACCTGCTGGGCGTGGACGCGACCCTGCTGGCCCGGCGCGGGGCGGTCGATCCGCAGGTCGCGGCGCAGATGGCGGTCGGCGTCCGCAAGGCGCTCGGCGCCGACTGGGGCCTGGCGACCACCGGCGTGGCCGGCCCCGCTCCCCAGGACGGCCAGCCGGTCGGCACCGTTTTCGTCGCCGTGGACGGGCCGTTCGGCCCTGGCACCGGTTCTGCCGCTGGCGGAAAAGTGGAGGCCCTGCGGTTGAACGGCGACCGCGCGGAAATTCGTATGGAGAGTGTACGGAGCGTGCTCGCGCTGCTGCTGAGGCAGCTCGCGGGCGAACAGACCGGAAATGAGCTGGCACAGGATACGGAACAGAACGGGGGGTTTTGATGTTTGCAGCCCTGAGTGAACACGACATCGCTCCCCGCACGGCCGCGGCGCGAGGCGGTACGGTGGGGCGAGAAGGATGCGGCTACGCGGTCCGAGGAGGGAGCCACCGATGATTCTGCTCCGTCGCCTGCTGGGTGACGTGCTGCGTCGGCAGCGCCAGCGCCAGGGCCGTACTCTGCGCGAAGTCTCCTCGTCCGCCCGAGTCTCACTCGGCTATCTCTCCGAGGTGGAGCGGGGGCAGAAGGAGGCTTCCTCCGAGCTGCTCGCCGCCATCTGCGACGCGCTGGACGTACGGATGTCCGAGCTCATGCGGGAAGTGAGCGACGAACTCGCCCTCGCCGAGCTGGCCCAGTCTGCTGCGGCCACCCCCAGCGAGCCCGTACCCACGCGGGTTCGTCCGATGCTGGGTTCCGTGTCGGTGACCGGTGTGCCACCGGAGCGGGTGACCATCAAGGCGCCCGCCGAGGCGGTGGACGTGGTCGCCGCATGACACTCACGGGCGGTCGCCGCGTGGCACTCACGCGCGCGGCCGTGTGACACGGTACACGCATGCGAGGCCCCGGCCGGGGTTTCTCCAGATCGGCGGATCGACAGATCGCCCAGATCGTCTGGAGAGGCGCCGGCCGGGGCCCTCGTGCATGGTGGGAGGAGCCGGGCCGGCGGGCCGGGCGGTGGGCGGTGCGCCCAGGTGCCCCTCGGTACGCCCTGTCCGCGGGCGCGGAAGGCGCCGTAGCGTCGGGCTGGAGGTGACGTCCATGGCACGGCCGGCGGTGCGCTGGGGGACGGTGGCCGGGCTCGGCGTGCTGTGGTGGTGGGCGGTGCTGCGGATCGTCCTGGCGCCCGGCGCGGGCGTGCTGGAGGCAGCCGTCGCGGCCGGGGGTTGGGGGCTGAGCCTGTTGCCGGTGCACTGTGTGCCGAAGGAGCGGGCGGTGGGTGCCGTCGCGGAGGCGCGGAAGGGCCGCCCGGCTACCACGGCATCGCCACCCCGCCGTTCGGACGCAGGATCTGACCCGTCGTGAAGGACGACGCGTCGGAGGCCAGGTAGAGCACGGTGTGGGCGACGTCCTCCGGTTCGCCGACCCGGCCCAGCGGGGACGTCCGGGCCATCAGCGCCTCGGTCCTGGCTTGTTCCCCGGCCTCGTGGCGGTCGGTCATGGGCGTGCGGATCCAGCCCGGCGCGACCGCGTTCACGCGGATCCCGTGCCGGCCGACCTCGCTCGCCAGCGTCCTGGTCAGCTGGACCACGGCCGCCTTGGCGACGCCGTAGCAGAGCAGGCCGGGACGGCCGGTGTCGATGGCGCCGGACGCCATGGTGATGATGCTGCCGGCGGTCTCGCGGGCGAGCATCAGCCGCGCGGCCTCCTGGCAGGCGTACAGCACCCCCTTGAAGTTGACGTCCAGGACCCGGTCGAGGTCCTCGTCCCGGGTCTGCAGGACCGGGCTGGTGTGCATGATGCCGGCGATCGCGGCCATCACGTCCAGGCGTTCGCAGACGGCGACGGCCCGGCGCAACTGTTCGCGGTCGGTGACGTCGAGGCGGTGGGTGCGGGCCGTGCCGCCGGCCGACTCGATCAGGGCCGCTGTCTCGCGCAGGCCCTCGGGGTCGCGGTCGGCGCAGTGGACCGTGGCGCCGGCTTCGGCGAGCAGCACGGCCGAGGCGCGGCCGATGCCGCCCGCGGCCCCGGTGACGAATGCGGTGCGTCCGGTGAGGTCGTACGCCTTGACGGTCATGAGGGGACCGTACGAAGATTTCTGACGGTCCGTCAATTATTTCTCGCCTGCTTCGTCGACTGCTTCGCGGATTGCCTCGTCAATCGCTCGTGCGGCGTGCTGTTCCGCGCATCGGCGGCGAGTGGGGCGCGGGGCCCGACTGGCAGAACGGGCACCAGTACGTGGGGCGTTCGCGGGAGCCGTCGCCCTGGTCGGCCACCCGCACGGGCGTCCCGCAGCGCAGGCAGGGGCGGGGCGCGCGGCCGTACACGAACAGGTCCTGGCCGCGGCGGCCGGTCGTGCTGCGGACCGGGCGTTCGCGGTTGGCCTCCAGCAACTTCTTCGCGAGCATGGGCAGTTGCGTGGTGCGGTCGGCGGGCAGGGCGCCTACGGGGAGCCATGGGGTCACGCCGAGCAGGAAGCAGAGCTCGCTCTTGTACACGTTGCCGATGCCGGCGAGGTTGCGCTGGTCGAGCAGGGCCTCGCCCAGCGGGCGGGCGGGGTCCGCCAGGACGTTGGCGAGGGCCAGGTCCGGGTCCCAGTCCGGGCCGAGGAGGTCGGGGCCGAGATGGCCGACGGCGCGCTCCTCGTCGCGGGTGCGCAGCAGCTCCAGGACCGGGAGGCGGTAGCCGACGGCCGTGCGGTCGGCGGTGCCGAGGATCGCGCGGATCTGGTGGGCCGGGCCGCCGGTCCAGCGCCGGCCGGGCTCGTACACCTTCCAGGCGCCGTCCATCCGCAGGTGCGAGTGGAGCGTCAGGCCGCCCTCGACGCGGGTCAGCAGGTGCTTGCCGCGGGGGGTGACGTCCAGGACGGTGCGGCCCGTGAGGTCGGCCGTGGCGAACCGGGGCACCCGCAGGTCGCTGCGGGTCAGCACCCGGCCGGCGAGGGCGCCGTGCAGCCGCTTCGCCGCCTGCCAGACCGTGTCTCCTTCGGGCATGGGTCAAGGGTTGCACGGGGCGGGGCGTCGAGGGTGGCTCCGTTCAGGCGCGCAGCCGGAGGCCGCGGGGGGTCGCTATGAAGCCCGCTCCTTCCAGCAGGGCGCCGATGGGGGAGGTGAGGGCCGGCACGCCGTTGATCCGCTCCACCGTGACGGTGCCGAGGGAGCCCGCGCGTGCGGCCGTGGCCAGGGCGGCGGAGGCCCGGGGCAGGCGGGGGTCGTCGGGGCCCGGGCCGTCCGTGTCGGCGGGCCAGGCCAGCAGGGTCTTGCCGCCGCGCTCCATGTACAGCGTCAGCTCACCGTCGACCAGGACCACGAGAGAGCCCGCCTTGCGGCCGGGTTTGTGTCCCGCGCCGGTCGGGGGTTCCGGCCAGGGCAGAGCCGCGCCGTAGGCGTTCGCGGGATCGGCTGCGGCCAGGACGACGGCTCCGGTGTCGGGAGCGCGCTGAGGACCGCGGTGCGGGGAGACGGGGCCGAAGGACCGGTGGCGGTCGGCAGCGGGCAGCGGATCGCGGAAGCCCTGGCCCGCCAGGTCGCGGGGGGACGTGTACTCGTGCGGGGCGGGGTTCCAGGAGGCGAAGTCGTCGGGGCCGGGGGCGCCGAATTCGGGGTCGGGGTGGGGGAACGGCTGGTCGTCGGGCAGGGCGAAGCCGTCGACGCCGGTGAGCGCGCCGTTCCCGGAGGGCCGGTCCGGCAGGGGCTCGCCCCGGTCGCGGGCGTTCGACACCGCGCGCAGCCGGTCCACCGCGCCGTCCATCGCGAACTGGGCCGCGCCGAGTCCCTCCACCACGTAGCCGCGGCGTGCCTGGCCGCTCTCCTCGAAGACGGACAGGACGCGGTACGTCGCCGAGAAGCCGCCCTCGACGCCCTCCGCGGCCACCGCACCCCGGGTGACCACGCCGTGCCGGTCGAGCAGGGTGCGGGCCAGCGCGTGCGCGCGCACCGTCGCATCGGGCTCGCGCGCCGGGAGCAGCGACCAGCGGCCGGCGACCGTGGGCGGGCCGGTGCGGGAGGCGGTGCGGGCGGCGGCGGTCAGGGAGCCGTAGCGGCCGCGCGGGACCGCGCGCTTGGCACGGTGGGCCGTGGAACCGGCGGTGCGGCCCGAGCCCAGCAGGGACCGCAGGGGCGCGAGCGTGTCGTTGGTCAGGCGTCCGGACCACGCCAGGTCCCACACGGCGTCGGCGAGCTGGGGGTCCGTGGCGTCCGGGTGGGTCGTCGCGCGGACCTGGTCGGCGATCTGGCGGAAGAACAGGCCGTAGCCGCCGGAGAGGGCGTCCAGGACGGACTGGTGGAGCGCCGTCAGCTCCAGCGGGCTGGGCGGGGGCAGCAGCAGCGGAGCCGCGTCCGCCATGTAGAGCGAGAGCCAGCCGTCCTTGCCGGGTAGGGCGCCCGCGCCGGCCCACACCACTTCTCCGGAGGCCGTCAGCTCGTCCAGCATCGCGGGGGCGTAGTCCGCGACGCGGGACGGCAGGACCAGCTTCTCCAGGGCCGACGCGGGAACGGAGGCGCCCTGCAGTTGCTCGACGGCGCGCACCAAGCCGTCGACGCCGCGCAGTCCGTGCCCCTTGCCGATGTGCTGCCACTGAGGCAGGAACTGGGCGAGCGCGGCCGGGGGCACCGGCTCCAGTTCGTGCCGCAGCGCGGCGAGGGAACGACGGCGCAGCCGCCGCAGCACCGCCGCGTCGCACCACTCCTGTCCGATGCCCGCCGGGTGGAACTCACCCTGCACGACCCGGCCGCCCGCGGCGAGGCGCTGCAGGGCGCCCTCCGTGACCGCGACGCCGAGGCCGAAGCGGGCCGCCGCCGTGACCGACGTGAACGGGCCGTGGGTGCGCGCGTAGCGTGCGAGGAGGTCGCCGAGGGGATCCTTCACCGGTTCCGTGAAGGCCTCCGGGACGCCGACCGGCAGCGCCGTGCCGAGCGCGTCGCGCAGCCGGCCCGCGTCCTCGATCGCCGCCCAGTGTTCGGCGCCGGCGACGCGGACGCGGATGGCGCGCCGGGCCCCGGCGAGTTCCCGGGCCCAGTGCGGCTGCGCGCCGCGTTCGGCCAGCTCGGCGTCCGTGAGGGGGCCTAGCAGACGCAGCAGGTCGGCCACGCCTTCGGCGTCCTTGACGCGTCGGTCCTCGGTCAGCCACTGCAGCTCCCGCTCCAGTTCGGCCAGCACCTCGGCGTCCAGCAGTTCGCGCAGC
Source organism: Streptomyces sp. NPDC031340 (assembly GCF_055569945.1). NCBI lineage: Bacteria > Bacillati > Actinomycetota > Actinomycetes > Kitasatosporales > Streptomycetaceae > Streptomyces > Streptomyces sp. NPDC031340. The sequence goes on along the minus strand of NZ_JBVIIE010000060.1, from coordinate 32,257 downwards.
TCGGCCTGGCCGAGCAGCTCGGCCAGCAGGCGCGAGTCCAGGGACAGGGCGGCCGCGCGGCGCTCGGCGAGCGGGGAGTCCCCCTCGTACAGGAACTGGGCGACGTACCCGAACAGGAGGGAGCGGGCGAACGGTGACGGCTCCGGTGTGGTGACCTCGACCAGGCGCACCCTGCGCGACTCCAGGTCGCCCATCAGCTCGACCAGTCCGGGCACGTCGAACACGTCCTGGAGGCACTCGCGGACCGCCTCCAGGACGATCGGGAACGAGCCGAACTCGCTCGCCACCTGCAACAGCTGGGAGGCGCGCTGACGCTGCTGCCACAGCGGGGTGCGCCGGCCGGGGTTGCGGCGCGGCAGCAGCAGCGCGCGGGCGGCGCACTCGCGGAAGCGGGAGGCGAACAGGGCCGAGCCGCCGACCTGGTCGGTGACGATCTGGTCGACCTCGCCCTTGTCGAAGACGACGTCCGCGGCGCCGACGGGGGCCTGCTCGGCGTCGTACTCGCTGCCCGCCCTCGCCGGTTCCTGGTCCAGCAGGTCCAGGCCCATCAGGTCGGCGTCGGGCAGGCGCAGGACGATGCCGTCGTCGGCGTGCATGACCTGCGCGTCCATGCCGTAGCGCTCGGAGAGCTTGGCGCCGAGCGCCAGCGCCCACGGGGCGTGGACCTGGGCGCCGAAGGGGGAATGGACGACCACCCGCCAGTCGCCGAGCTCGTCACGGAAGCGCTCCACGACGATCGTGCGGTCGTCCGGGACGTGGCCGCAGGCCTCCCGCTGTTCGACGAGGTAGGACAGGACGTTGTCCGCCGCCCAGGCGTCCAGCCCCGCCGCGAGGAGGCGGAGGCGGGCGTCCTCCTTCGACAGCGCGCCGACCTCGCGCAGGAACGCGCCCACCGCGCGACCCAGTTCCAGCGGGCGGCCCAGCTGGTCGCCCTTCCAGAAGGGGAGGCGGCCCGGGACGCCGGGGGCGGGGGAGACGAGGACGCGGTCGCGCGTGATGTCCTCGATGCGCCAGGAGCTGGTGCCGAGCGTGAAGACGTCCCCCACCCGCGACTCGTAGACCATCTCCTCGTCCAGCTCGCCGACCCGGCCGCCGCCCTTCTTGGGGTCGGACCCGGCGAGGAAGACGCCGAACAGACCGCGGTCCGGGATCGTGCCTCCGGAGGTGACGGCGAGACGCTGGGCGCCGGGGCGGCCCGTGACGGTGCCGGTGACGCGGTCCCACACCACGCGCGGGCGCAGCTCGGCGAAGGCGTCGGAGGGGTAGCGGCCCGCGAGCATGTCCAGGACCGCCGTGAACGCCGACTCGGGGAGAGAGGCGAAGGGGGCGGCGCGGCGGACCGTGGCGAGCAGGTCGTCCACCTGCCAGGTGTCCAGCGCCGTCATCGCGACGAGCTGCTGGGCCAGCACGTCCAGGGGGTTGGACGGCACCCGCAGGGACTCGATGGCGCCGGTGCGCATGCGTTCGGTGACGACGGCTGCTTGGACGAGGTCGCCGCGGTACTTCGGGAAGACCACGCCGGTGCTGACCGCGCCGACCTGGTGTCCCGCGCGCCCCACACGCTGGAGGCCGGAGGCCACGGACGGGGGCGACTCGACCTGGACCACGAGGTCGACCGCGCCCATGTCGATGCCCAGTTCGAGGCTCGAGGTGGCCACGACGGCGGGGAGGCGGCCGGCCTTGAGGTCCTCTTCGACGAGGGCGCGCTGTTCCTTGGAGACCGAGCCGTGGTGGGCGCGGGCGATGACGGAAGGGGCGCCCTGGGCCGCCCCGGAGCCGCCCATCAGCTGGGCGGGCGCGTGGTGCTCGTCGAGGGTTTCGCCGGTGGCCCGTTCGTAGGCGATCTCGTTGAGGCGGTTGCAGAGGCGTTCGGCGAGGCGGCGGGAGTTCGCGAAGACGATCGTGGAGCGGTGGGACTGGACCAGGTCGGTGATCCGCTCCTCGACGTGCGGCCAGATCGACGGGCGTTCGGCGCCCTCCGAGCCGTCGGCGACGGGGGAGCCGCCCAGCTCGCCCAGGTCCTCCACCGGGACGACCACCGAGAGGTCGAACTCCTTGCCCGACACCGGCTGGACGATCTCCACCTTGCGGCGGGGGGAGAGGAAGCGGGCGACCTCGTCGACCGGGCGGACCGTCGCCGACAGGCCGATGCGGCGGGCCGGCCGCTTGAGCAGCTCGTCCAGACGCTCCAAGGAGAGCGCCAGGTGGGCGCCGCGCTTGGTGCCCGGCACGGCGTGGACCTCGTCGAGGATCACCGTGTCGATGCCGGCGAGCGCGTCGCGGGTGGCCGACGTGAGCATCAGGAACAGGGACTCGGGGGTGGTGATCAGGATGTCCGGGGGGCGGGTGGCGAGCGCGCGGCGCTCGGCTGCCGGGGTGTCGCCCGAGCGGATGCCGACCTTGATCTCGGGTTCGGGCAGGCCCAGGCGTACGGACTCCTGGCGGATGCCGGTCAGGGGGCTGCGGAGGTTGCGCTCGACGTCGACCGCGAGGGCCTTGAGGGGGGAGACGTAGAGGACTCGGCAGCGCTTCCTCGGGTCGGCGGGTGGGGGTGTGGACGCCAGTTCGTCCAGTGCGGCGAGGAAGGCGGCCAGGGTCTTGCCGGAGCCGGTGGGGGCGACTACCAGCACGTCCGAGCCCTCGCGGATGGCCTGCCACGCGCCGGCCTGGGCGGCTGTGGGCGCGGAGAAGGCGCCCGTGAACCAGCCACGGGTGGCGGGGGAGAAGCCGTCCAGGGCTCGGTGTGCGGAGCTGGCCATGGGTCCATCCTGCACCCGGGGACTGACAACGCGGGGTGCCTGCGGCGGCCTGCGCGGGTTCGGTGGGGTGCGGGTGCCTGCGGTGGTCTGCGGCGGCTTTGTGGGGGTGCCTGCGGCGCCTGTGCGGGTTCGGTGGGGGTGCGCGTTGCGCTCACGGTGGGGGTGGGTCGGGGCCGGGCCGGGGGTGTCCGTCCTCGGAACGGCGCGGAATCGGTGGGCTGCGGAGGTGCTGGGGTTGACGCGCCAACCGCTGCGGGCGGACACCCCCGTCCCGTCCCCTTCCCGCCGTGGGCGGGTGCGGGTCCCGCGACAGCCCGGACACCGCTTCACCGCCGTGCGCGGCCGACGGCCCCTTCCGGGCCGATGGGACAATGGGGCCATGGTCGGACCGGGTGAGCGGGCGCGGCACTGGCAGTACGCCGAGTTGCCCGGGGTCGACCTGCTCAGGGCCCGGTACATCCGCAAGAGCTTTGTGCGGCACACGCATGAGCACTTCGTCATCGCCGCCATCGCCGACGGGGTCGAGGTGTTTCACCATGGCGGGGCCGATCAGTACGCGGGGGCGGGCGCGCTGGCGCTGGTCAATCCCGACACCGCGCACACGGGCCGGGCCGGTGGGCCGGAGGGGTGGCGGTACGGGGCCCTGTACCCGGCGCCGGAGGTGGTGGCCGAGATCGCCGCCGAGACGACGGGGATCCGGGGTACGCCGGGGTTCGTCAGGCCGGTGCTGGACGATCCGTACAGCGTGGGGCTGGTGCACCAGGTGCTGCGCGCCGCCGAAGAGGGAAACGCGCTGGCCGCCGACACCCTGCTGAGGGTTGCGGTGACCCGGCTGCTGCGGCTGAACGGCGGGGCGCTGCCGCAGCGGGTGGTGCGGACCGCGGGGGCTCGGGCGGCGGCACGCGCGCGTGCGCTGCTGGAGGAGCGGATGGACCGGCCGCCGACTCTGGAGGGGCTGGCCGCGGATCTGGGGACCGGTCCGTTCGCGTTGTTGCGGGCCTTTCGTGAGGTGTACGGGATGCCTCCCCATGCCTGGCTGACGGACGCGCGGGTGCGCAGGGCGCGGCGGCTGCTGGAGGCCGGGACGTCGCCGGCCGAGGCCGCCGTCGCCGTGGGGTTCACCGACCAGCCTCATCTGAACCGGCACTTCAGCCGGATCGTCGGGGTGCCGCCGGGGGCGTACCAGCGGGAGCGCAAGAACGTACAAGACGTGCGGGCGCGGGCGGACATACCGTCCGGGGCGTGACGGAAGCTGTTGTTGACATACGTACCTCGGAAAAGCCGGACGCCGCTGTCGTACGGGACGCCCTCGGCGTCGGCGTCGCCGTGGGGCTGTCCGGGTTCGCCTTCGGGGTGACCTCGGCCGGCAGCGGGCTGTCGCTGCTGCAGACCTGCGCGCTGAGCCTGCTGGTGTTCACCGGGGCGTCCCAGTTCGCGCTGGTGGGAGCACTCGCGGCCGGAGGCAGCCCGCTCACGGCGGCCGCGGGCGCGTTCTTCCTGGGGGTGCGCAACGCCTTCTACGGGCTGCGCCTGTCGCAGTTGCTGGCCCTCCCGCGCGCGGTGCGGCCGTTCGCCGCGCAGTGGGTCATCGACGAGACCACCGCCGTCGCGCTGGCACAGCCGGCGCGCCGCAGCGTGCGGATCGGGTTCACCGTCACCGGGCTCAGTCTGTACGTGCTGTGGAACCTCACCACGCTGGCGGGGGCGCTGGGCGCCCAGGCCATCGGGGACACCGACGTCTGGGGGCTCGACGCGGCGGGGCCCGCCGTCTTCCTGGCGCTGCTCGCGCCGATGCTGAAGACCGCCACCGAGCGGGCCGTCGCGGGTCTCGCCGTGCTCCTGGGGCTCGGGCTGCTGCCCGTACTGCCCGCCGGTGTGCCCGTCCTGGCGGCCGCCCTGGCGGCGCCCGTCGTGCTGTGGCTGCGCGGGCGGGGGGAACAGCGGTGAACACCTGGATCGCGATCGGCGCGACCGCCCTCGGCTGCTACGCCGTCAAGCTCGCCGGGCTGCTCGTGCCCGCCGGGGCTCTCGAACGCCCGCTCGTCCGGCGGCTGGCCGCGCTGCTGCCGGTGGCTCTGCTCGCCGCGCTCACCGCCCAGCAGACCTTCGCCGACGGGCGCGTCCTGGTGCTCGACGCGCGCGTGGCAGGGGTTGCCGCGGCCGCTGTGGCGCTCGTCCTGCGCGCGCCGTTCCTGCTGGTCGTGGCGGTGGCCGTGGCGGTGACCGCGGGGGTGCGGGCCTTGGGCGGGTGAACGGTCAACCGATGGTGCGGCCGTACGCCCTGAGGGTGCGCAGGGCCTCGATCGTCACCATGGGGCGTGCCTCCAGGGCGATGCCCGGTGCCCACTGGCGCCAGTTGACCGGCCAGCCGCCGTCCTCCTGCTGGCTCTCCGCGAGGTGGTCCAGGGAGCGCGCCATCTCGGCGTCCGTGAACCACGCGCGCGCGAGGGAGTCCGGCGTCCTCGCGAAGTCGTGCGGGAAGTGGTGCTCGCCCGGGGCGTAGCCCGGCGCCACCGGGAACGCCTCCAGGCCGTCCGGGTCCAGCGCCGCGAGCCGCTGCGCGCGCACCAGACGGCCGAGGCGGTGGGCGGCCGCCTCCGCGCGCGGGCGGTCGGGCGCGGAGTCCAGGAAGGCGACGGCGGCCTCGACCTCGTAGGGGTGGGACGTCTCCAGGGACTCGATCGCGTGCCAGCAGAACTCCGTGGCCCGGAACAGCCAGGCGTGCCACACGTCGTTGCGGTGCAGCAGACCCACCACCGGTCCGGTGGCGAGGAGGTCGCCGGGCGGGTCGTCGACGACCGGGATGAACGGGGCCGTGGGATAGCCGCGCTGGCCGGGATGGATCGCCGGCAGCGCGCCGTCCGCCGTCGAGACGGAGGTCAGATAGCCGCACACGCGCTCCGCGCGCCGGCCGTCGCAGCGCCCGATGGAGTCCAGGACGTGCAGCGCGCGACCGGTGTGCAGCGGCTGGCTGACCGGGCCGCGCAGGTCGGGCTCCAGAGCGTGGCCGTAGCCGCCGTCCTCGTTGCGGTAGGCGTCCAGCGCCCGCTCCACCGGGTCGGCGCCGCCGTTGAGGAAGTGGTGTGCGAAGAGGTGCTGCTCCAGCACGCGCGCGGTGAGCCAGACGAAGTGTTCGGCGCGGAAGAGCGGGGAGCGCGCCGAGGGCTTTGTGGGGAGTGGGGAAGCTCCGGTTGCGGACATGCGTCAGACCGTAGGGGAAAGCGGTCGCGGCAGGTGGCCCCGGCTCGGGCCCACCCCCGCAGGCGGGATACTGGAGGCATGCGGTTGACGGTCTTCTGGCAGCGTATGGCGGATCACTTCGGTCCCGAGTACGCCGACACCTTCGCGCGCGACCACGTCATGGCGCAGCTCGGCGGACGCACGGTGCACCAGGCGCTGGACGAGGGCTGGGAGGCCAGGGAAGTGTGGCGCGTGGTCTGCGCGGTCATGGACGTTCCGGGAGAGAAGCGCTGAGCCGTCACGAAGATCGCAGGACCGCAGCCGATTGTCCGTGGCGTGGGCGAGACTTGCACCGTGGCATCCACTGACGACACCGGGCAGCCGGCCCGGCAGCCCTCCCCGCCCCTCCCGCCCCCGGCCGACGACGCCGCCGTGACGGGCGGGCGCATGCCGCGCTGGCTGCCGCGCGCGGCGGTGCTCGTCCTCGCGCTGTACGCCGCGTTCCAGCTGGGCACGTGGGCCTTCCACCAGCTCACCGGCCTGCTGGTCAACATCCTCATCGCGTTCTTCCTGGCCCTCGCCATCGAGCCCGCGGTGAGCTGGATGGCCTCGCGCGGGATGCGCCGAGGGCTGGCCACCGGGCTGGTCTTCCTCGCCGTGATGATCGTCACAGCGGGCTTCGTCACGCTGCTCGGGTCCATGCTCGCGGGCCAGATCATCAAGATCGTCGAGAATTTCCCGGACTACCTCGACTCCGTCATCGGCTGGATCAACACGCACTTCCACGCCGACATCAGACGGGTGGACGTCCAGGAGGGCCTGCTGCGCTCCGACTGGCTGCGCAACTACGTGCAGCACAGCGCCACCGGCGTCCTGGACGTGTCCGCGCAGGTCCTCGGGGGCCTGTTCCAGCTGCTGACGATAACGCTGTTCTCGTTCTACTTCGCCGCGGACGGCCCCCGGCTGCGCCGCACGGTCTGCTCGCTGCTGCCGCCCGCACGGCAGGCCGAGGTCCTGCGCGCGTGGGAGATCGCCGTCAACAAGACCGGCGGCTACCTGTACTCGCGTGGCCTGATGGCCTTCATCTCCGGCGTCGCGCACTTCGTCCTCCTGCAGGCCCTGAACGTGCCCTACGCGCCCGTGCTCGCGGTCTGGGTGGGACTGGTCTCGCAGTTCATCCCCACCATCGGCACGTATCTCGCGGGCGCCCTGCCCATGCTGATCGCCTTCACGGTCGATCCCTGGTACGCGCTGTGGGTGCTGATATTCGTGGTGGTCTACCAGCAGTTCGAGAACTACATGCTGCAGCCCAAGCTGACCTCGAAGACCGTCGACATCCACCCCGCCGTCGCCTTCGGCTCGGTCATCGCCGGCACCGCCCTCCTCGGCGCCGTCGGCGCGCTGATCGCGATTCCGGCGGTCGCCACCCTGCAGGCGTTCCTGGGGGCCTACGTGAAGCGGTACGCGGTCACGGACGATCCCCGTGTCCACGGGCACCGGGGCGGCGGATCGGGGCGGGGCCTGCTCCGGCACGCGCGGCAGCTGTGGACACGGAGACCGGGGGCGGAGCGGTCCGGTGCGGGCGACTCCGATTCCGGCTCCGACTCCGACTCCGTCTCCGACTCCGGTCCTGGTTCGGGCGCTGGTCCTGATTCGGGCTCCGGCTCAGGCTCCGGCTCCGATTCCGGCTCGGGTTCCGGGAGCAGTCCTTCCTGAGGCGGAAGGGTGGTCGTGGGCTGTCGGACGGCCCGGAGGTTGCGCTTGCGCCGGCGCCGGGTGCGCTTGACACGAAAATCGAACATCTATTCTCATGGAGGCTCCGGCGGGGTCTCGGGCGGGTGTTTCGTTCCGGTTCGAGCGGGGATGTGCCCGAGTTATCCACAGGCCGGACCGGCGTCGGGGCGCATTGTCAGTGGCAGGCGTTAGCGTCTTTGACGTGAAGCGATCGAATCAAGCAAATCGGGTGGAACCCATGGCAGGAACCGACCGCGAGAAGGCCCTGGATGCCGCGCTCGCACAGATTGAACGGCAATTCGGCAAGGGCGCGGTCATGCGCATGGGCGAGCGGTCCAGGGAGCCCATCGAGGTCATCCCGACCGGGTCGACCGCGCTCGACGTCGCCCTCGGCGTCGGCGGCCTGCCCCGCGGCCGTGTCGTGGAGATCTACGGACCGGAGTCCTCCGGCAAGACCACGCTGACCCTGCACGCGGTGGCGAACGCCCAGAAGGCCGGCGGCCAGGTCGCCTTCGTGGACGCGGAGCACGCCCTCGACCCCGAGTACGCGCGCAAGCTCGGCGTCGACATCGACAACCTGATCCTCTCCCAGCCGGACAACGGCGAGCAGGCCCTGGAGATCGTGGACATGCTGGTCCGCTCCGGTGCCCTCGACCTCATCGTCATCGACTCCGTCGCGGCGCTCGTCCCCCGTGCCGAGATCGAGGGCGAGATGGGCGACAGCCATGTCGGTCTGCAGGCCCGCCTGATGAGCCAGGCCCTGCGGAAGATCACCAGCGCGCTCAACCAGTCCAAGACCACCGCCATCTTCATCAACCAGCTCCGCGAGAAGATCGGCGTGATGTTCGGCTCCCCGGAGACCACGACCGGTGGCCGGGCGCTGAAGTTCTACGCCTCGGTGCGCATCGACATCCGTCGCATCGAGACCCTGAAGGACGGCACGGAGGCGGTCGGCAACCGCACCCGCTGCAAGGTCGTCAAGAACAAGGTCGCGCCGCCCTTCAAGCAGGCAGAGTTCGACATCCTCTACGGCCAGGGCATCAGCCGCGAGGGCGGCCTGATCGACATGGGCGTGGAACACGGCTTCGTGCGCAAGGCCGGCGCCTGGTACACGTACGAGGGCGACCAGCTCGGCCAGGGCAAGGAGAACGCGCGCAACTTCCTGAAGGACAACCCCGACCTGGCCAACGAGATCGAGAGGAAGATCAAGGAGAAGCTGGGCGTGGGCGTGCGCCCCGAGGAGCCGGCCGTCGAGCCGGGAGCGGGTGCCGCGGTCCCCGCCGCCACGGACGACGCCGCCAAGACGGCGCCCGCCCCCGCGGCGGCCAAGGCCGCCAAGACCAAGGCTCCGGCGGCCAAGAGCTGACCCGTGACACGGCGAACCGACTGGGCCGAGTACGCCTCCCCGGACACTCCGCGAGACCGGAGACGGGCAGGCGACGCAGGGTCCGCCGGGACGGGCGGCGAGATGCGCGGGCACGTCCCGGCGCACGATGAAGACGGGGGCTCGCCCTCCTCGTCGAGGGCCGAGAAAGGGGAGCCCCCAGGGGACCCGGTCGAGCGGGCACGGGCCATCTGCCTGCGCCTGCTGACCGGAACCCCGCGCACGCGGAAGCAGCTGGCGGACGCCCTGCGCAAGCGGGAGATCCCGGACGACGCCGCCGAGGAGGTGCTGTCGCGGTTCGAGGAGGTCGGCCTGATCGACGACGGCGCGTTCGCGGACGCCTGGGTGGAGTCCCGGCACCACGGCCGTGGACTGGCCCGGCGGGCACTCGCCCGGGAACTGCGGACCAAGGGCGTGGACTCCGCCCTGATCGACGAGGCCGTCGCACAGCTCGACTCCGAGCAGGAGGAGTCGACCGCGCGCGAGCTGGTCGCCCGCAGACTGCGCTCCACGCGCGGCCTCGACCGCGACAAGCGGCTGCGGCGTCTCGCGGGCATGCTCGCCCGTAAGGGCTACTCCGAGGGCATGGCCCTGCGCGTGGTCCGGCAGGCACTGGAGGAAGAGGGCGAGGACACGGAGTTTCTCGAGGACGGCGGCGTCTGAGGCGGACGGCCTGCCACGGCGGCACGACAGGAAGGCAGGCCACGGGGTGCCGGCAACCGGGCCGGCGGCCAGGCCCCCGCGCCCGACGGACCGCACCAGACCTCCGGGCTTACCTTGCGTTGCCAGGAGGGTGAGTCCGGTGCGGGCGCCGGTACCGTCCAGCAGACTTCCACTGACCCCGCAGGGCTACGACGTCACCGGCAGCCCCGCCGCCCGCCACGCCTGGAACCCGTCCACCAGGTCGGTGGCCCGGTGCAGCCCCAGCCGGTGCAGCGATGCCGCCGCGAGGCTCGACGCGTAGCCCTCGTTGCAGATGACGACGATCCGCAGGTCGTGGCCGGTGGCCTCGGGTACGCGGTGGCTGCCCTGCGGGTCGAGGCGCCACTCCAGCTCGTTGCGCTCGACGACGAGGGCGCCGGGGATCAGGCCGTCGCGCTCACGCAGTGCCGCGTACCGGATGTCCACCAGCAGCGCCTCGCCGGCCCGGGCGGCCTCGTACGCCTCCCGGGCCTCGATCCGCTGGTAGTCCGCGCGTACCCGCTCCAGCAGCTCGTCGATGCCGACGGGCCGCTCTCCCGCCTCACGCACGTACCTGTCCGCCCCGGTACCGCCGGTTGCGCTCACTGCCAGTCCTCCGGGTGTTCGACCTGCTCCAGGCGCAGCACCTGGCCCGTGCGACTGTAGCGACGGATCCGCGGCAGGGGCGGGTAGTAGGCGTGGACGGAGACGGCGTGGCGGTCGCCGGAGGTGTTCAGCACCTCGTGGACGTGGTGGTGGCCGAAGGAGCGGCCCTGACCGGCCGGCAGCCGTCGTTCCCGGTCCACGCCGTCGGTGAGTTCGAGGGTCTTCCAGCCGTCGGTGGGCAGCCGGGCGGCGAGCGAGTTCTCCCTCAGCTCACCGGCCGCGACCACGAACGCGCCCACGGAATCCGCGTGGTCGTGCCAGCCGGTGCCCGTGCCGGGCGGCCAGCCGATCAGCCAGGCCTCGCTGCCGCCGGGGCCGTCGAGCCGCACCCAGGTGCGGCCCTCCGGGTCGAGCGGGAGCGAGGCGACGAGCTCGGCGTCGGCGGCCGTACGCCGCGCGAACTCCAGGAGTTCGGCCCGGGCCGGCCCGGACCCGGGCGCGCCGGCGGATCCGGAATCCGGCGCCGAGGCGGCGGCGGACGTGGGTGCAGAAGGGAAGGAATAGGGGGAAGGGGAGGAAGGGGAGACAGACAACTCGTACCGTCCTGAAGATGGTTCGCGGAAACGCGCGACAGCCAGGAGACGGCGCGCGCGGAAAAGGGGGAGCGAATTCAGCAGGACGGACGACACACGCAGCCCGCATAGCGGACGAGGTCCATATGGACCCTCCGCCACAGGCGCACACAGGTGTCGGTCACGGTCCGGAGTGAACCATGACGGTGCGGACCGGTCAACTCACCGTCACCATGTGGACGCACGGTGACGGTGAGCCCGGTGACGGTGAGCACGGCTATGTCAGTGGGCACCCGCCTCGGCCTCGGCCTGCGTCTTCGCCGGACCGCCCAGCGTGGCCTCCGCCGCGGCGTACAGGTCGGCCGGCCGGACTCCGCCCAGCGCGGTGACGAGGTGACCGTCGGGCCGTACCAGCAGCACGGTGTGGGCCGACGCCCCCGGGTAGCTCTCGGCGACGAGCAGTTCGGCGGCGTGCGGCAGGGCGCTGACGGCGGCCGCCAGCCGGGGCATGACCCCGGCGGTCACCCAGTGCTTGCGGTCCCACACGCCCGTGCCCGGCGCGACGAGCACCACCAGCAGCGCGCCCCGGCCGAGCCGGTCCCGCAACCGCACGAAGGAACCGTCCTCCGCGGTGACCCGGACGTCGGCGACCGGCGCGCCCGGAGGCGTGTCCACGGGCACCTCCCCTTCGAGGTGCCGGGGGGCGAGCGGCGAGCCGGCGTACGTCCCCGGCGCGCCGAGGGCACCGTGCCCCAGATGACCTTCGGTCAGCAGCGCGTCGTGGCCGCGGGCCGAACCGGGGACGTAGGCCCGCAGCCCTCCACCGCCGCGCAGCAGCGGCAGCGCCTGGTCGGCGGCGCGCAGCCGGGCGGCGACCGCCGTGCGCCGCTCCGCCTGGTAGCTGTCGAGCAGGTCCTCGTGCGGCCCGTGGTGCCAGGCCGACGCCAGCTTCCAGGCGAGGTTGTCGGCGTCCCGCAGGCCCTCGTCCAGCCCCTGCGTGCCGAGCGCGCCGAGCAGGTGCGCGGCGTCCCCGGCGAGGAACACCCGCCCGGCACGCCAGCGGCGGGCCAGCCGGTGGTGGACGATGTGGACGCCGGTGTCCAGCAGGTCGTAGGGCGGTGTGGAGCCGTCGGTCCAGCCCGCCAGCGTCTCCCTGATGCGGGTCACCAGCAGTTCGGGCGTGACGAGGTCCTTGCCCGGCGGCAGCAGCCAGTCCAGGCGCCACACGTCGTCCGGGAGGGGCCGCGCGGTGATCTCCCCGGCGCTGGGGCCGGACGTCCGCCACGGCGGCAACCGGTGCAGTACCGCTTCCTCGGGCCAGGGAAGCTCCGTGCGCAGCGCGGCGACGGCGTGCCGCTCCACCGCCGTACGGCCCGGGAAGCGGATGTCCTGCAGCTTGCGCACGGTCGACCGCGGGCCGTCGCAGCCCACCAGGAAGCTGCCGCGCCACCAGGTGCCCTTCGGGCCGCGGGTGTGGGCGGTGACGCCGGAGCGTTCCTGCTCCATGCCGTCGAGACGGCTGTCGACGGCGACCTCGGCCAGCGGCTCACCCGCCAGGGCCGCGCGCAGGGCGCCGGTCAGGACGTGCTGCGCGATGTGCAGGGGAGCGGGGCCGGTGTCGTCGTCGAACGTGACCTCGCGCATCACCTGCTTGCGCCGCAACGACCGCCATCCGGCCCAGGGCAGGCCCGCCTCCGCGAGCGGCACTCCGGTCAGCCGTTCCACCAGACCGGCGGTGTCCTCGCGCAGGACGACGGTGCGCGCGAGGCGTGGCTCGTCCGTGCCGGGGCCCTCGTCGAGCACGACCGACGGCACTTCCTGGCGCGCCAGGGCCAGGGCGAGCGTGAGCCCGACGGGCCCCGCCCCGACGATGATCACCGGATCCACGGCGCGGCGCCCCCTGCCCGCGGAGACGTCCGGGAGGACGTGTGTGAACAGGAAGTTTGAGCAGGGTGCACGATCACAGAACGTATGCAACCCATTGCCGGTGCTTGCGTCAAGTGACGGAGGCAGTGGCGATCATGCCACTGCCTCCGCACAGGTGACGCGAGGTGCCGGAGCGCCGGAACGTGCCGTCAGACGGTGCTCTTGCCGGCCCCGGCCGCCGGGGCGCCGCCCACCTCTCCGGCGTTGATGTCGTCCACGTCCTCGGCCCCCAGGACCGTGCCCGTGCCGCGCTTGCTGCGCCGCAGCCGGCCCTCCAGCCAGCTCGCGAAGCTGGTGAGCGCGAAGTTGACGACGATGAAGATGATGCCCACGCCGATGAAGCTGGGGACGACGTCGGCGTAGTTCGCCGCGAACGTGCTGCGGGCGTTGAGCAGCTCGGTGTAGCCGATCATCACGCCGCCCAGCGCGGTGTCCTTCACGATGACCACGAGCTGGCTGACGATGGCCGGCAGCATCACCGTGACGGCCTGCGGGAGCAGGATGGTGGTCATCGTCTGGCCCTTGCGCAGGCCGATCGCGTACGCGGCCTCCGTCTGGCCCCGGGGCAGGGCGAGGATGCCGGCCCGGACGATCTCGGCGAGGACCGAGGCGTTGTACAGGACCAGGCCGGTGACGACCGCGTACAGGGGCCGCTCCGCGCTGTCCACGCCGGCGGAGCGGGCGTAGACCTCGTTGGCGAACAGCATCAGCAGCAGGACCGGGATCGAGCGGAAGAACTCGACCACGACGCCGGCCGGCACCCGGACCCACCGGTGGTCGGACAGGCGGGCGATGCCGAAGAACGCGCCCACCGGAAGCGCGATGACCATGGACAGGGCGGCGGCCTTGAGGGTGTTGCCGAGGCCGGGCAGCAGATACGTGGTCCACGCCTCGGCGGTGGTGAACGGCTCCCACAGGGCCCATTCCAGCTGGCCCTTGTCGTCCATCGTCCGCCAGATCCACCACACCAGCAGGGCGAGCAGGATGACGAAGACGATCGAGAAGACGGCGTTGCGCCGCCTGGCCCGGGGGCCGGGGGTGTCGTAGAGGACGGAGGTCATCGCTTCACCGCCAGTCGCTTGCCGAGCCAGCCCAGGATGAGGCCGGTGGGCAGGGTCAGTACCACGAAACCGAAGGCGAAGACCGCGCCGATGGCCAGCGTCTGGGCCTCGTTCTCGATCATCTCCTTCATCAGGTAGGCCGCCTCGGCGACGCCGATCGCGGCCGCCACCGTGGTGTTCTTGGTCAGCGCGATCAGCACGTTGGCCAGCGGGCCGATGACCGAGCGGAACGCCTGCGGCAGCACCACGAGCCGCAGGGTCTGGCTGAAGCTCAGCCCGATCGCGCGGGCCGCCTCGGCCTGCCCGAGCGGCACCGTGTTGATGCCGGAGCGCAGCGCTTCGCAGACGAAGGCGGAGTGGTAGGCGACGAGGCCGAGTACCGCGAGGCGGAAGCCCTGGGCCTTGAAGTCGTCAGGGGCGCCCATCGTCGCGCCGAAGATGTCGGCGAGGCCGAGCGAGGTGAAGACGATGATGACCGTCAGCGGGATGTTCCGCACGATGTTGACGTAGACGGTGCCGAAACCGCGCATCAGCGGGACCGGACCGACCCGCATGGCGGCCAGCAGGGTGCCCCAGACCAGGGAGCCGAGGCCGGAGAGGAGGGTGAGTTTCACCGTCATCCAGAACGCCCCGAGGACGTCGTAACCTTCAAGAAAGTCGAACACGATCTCCCGCGCTTCCGGGTGTGTGGGGAACGAGGAGGGCCTGGCGCGCCGCCGCCGTGATCGCGACGGGCGGCGGCGCTGGAGGAACCCTGCGGAGCCGGGCGGCTGCCTACTTGACGATCTGGCCGATCTTCGGGGCCGGCTCGTTCTTGTAGTCGGCCGGGCCGAAGTTCTTGTCGACCGCCTTCTGCCAGGAACCGTCGCCGACCATCTTCTCCAGGGCGGCATTGATCTTGTCGACGGTGGCGCTGTCGCCCTTCTTCACGCCGATGCCGTAGTTCTCGTTGCTCAGCTTGAGACCGGCGAGCTTGAACTGGCCCTTGTACTTGTCCTGCGCGGCGAAGCCCGCGAGGATCGAGTCGTCGGTGGTCACGGCGTCGACGGCGCCGCTCTGCAGGCCCGCGATGCACTCCGAGTAGCCGCTGTACTCCCGCAGCTGGGCCTTGGGGGCGATCGTGTCGTGCACGTTCTGCGCCGAGGTGGAACCGGTCACGGAACACAGCTTCTTGCCGTTGAGGTCCGTGCCCTTGCTGATCGTCGAGTCCTTCTTGACCAGCAGGTCCTGGTGGGCCAGCAGGTAGGGGCCGGCGAAGTCGACCTTCTGCTTGCGCTCGTCGTTGATCGAGTAGGTGGCCGCGATGAACTTCACGTCGCCGCGCTGCAGCGCGTTCTCCCGGTCGGCGCTCTTGGTCTCGACCCACTCGATCTGGCCGGGCTTGTAGCCGAGCTGCCCCGCCACGTACGTCGCCACGTCCACGTCGAAGCCGGAGAAGGAACCGCCCGGCTCCTTCAGGCCCAGACCGGGCTGGTCGTACTTGATGCCGATCTTGATCTTCTTTCCGCCGCCGGACGAGCCGCTGTCGGTGTCGTCGCTCGAACCGCAGGCCGTCGCGGCGACGGCGAGGGCGAGTACGGCGGCGGAGGCGGCGGTGACCTTGCGGAGCTTCATGGTGCACATCCTTCGGTGGTGGAGAGACGGAGGCCGTCCGGTGGTGGGGAGACGGGGCCGTCGGTGGCGGTGGAGAGCGGCAAGCTCCGTGGCGGAGCTCGGTGGTGAGCTCCGTGGTGGAGCTCAGTGGGAATGGAGCTCAGTGGTGAAGGATCTTGGACAGGAAGTCCTTGGCCCGGTCGCTGCGCGGATTGCTGAAGAACTGGTCCGGCGCGGCCTCTTCGACGATCCGGCCGTCCGCCATGAAGACCACACGGTTCGCGGCCGATCGCGCGAACCCCATCTCGTGGGTGACGACGATCATGGTCATGCCGTCGCGGGCGAGCTGCTGCATGGCCTCCAGCACCTCGTTGATCATCTCCGGGTCGAGGGCCGACGTGGGCTCGTCGAAGAGCATGACCTTCGGGTCCATCGCGAGGGCCCGGGCGATGGCCACCCGCTGCTGCTGGCCGCCGGAGAGCTGCGCGGGGTACTTGTCGGCCTGCGTGGCCACGCCCACCCGGTCGAGCAGGGCCCGGGCCTTCTCCTCGGCCTGCCTCTTGTCCGCCTTGCGGACCTTGATCTGGCCCAGCATCACGTTCTCGAGCACCGTCTTGTGCGCGAAGAGGTTGAAGGACTGGAAGACCATGCCGACGTCGGCCCGCAGCCGGGCCAGTTCCCGGCCCTCCTGGGGCAGCGGCCTGCCGTCGATGCTGATCGTGCCCGAGTCGATTGTCTCCAGGCGGTTGATGGTGCGGCACAGGGTGGACTTGCCGGACCCGGAGGGTCCGATGACGACCACGACCTCGCCGCGGGCGATCGTCAGATCGATGTCCTGGAGCACGTGCAACGCGCCGAAGTGCTTGTTGACGCTACTCAGGACGACCAGATCGCCGGTTGGGGCCAAGTCTCGCTTGTCCAAGGCTACTTCGGTCATCGCTCTCGGGCTCCGTCCTCCTCGGTTTCGGAGGACAGTAGTGACCCGCCACGACCAGCGTCATCACATCTGAGCGGAATCTGAGCATCACGAGTCGATAGCAATCGGACACGTGTCGTAGCAGTCGTCCGGGCTTGCGTATCGTCCGCGTAACTAAAGCGGCGGGCAACCTGAACCCACTTGACGGCGTGGTCGTCCATCAGCGTCACTGCACTTGCTGCACGCGCTGCGTGCACGCGAATGTACCGATCCTGATCGTACGGCCGATGAACCGAAGAAGGACCGGATGAGACTGCTCCTCGTCGAGGACGACAACCACGTCGCCGCCGCGCTGTCCGCGGTGCTGGCGCGCCACGGTTTCGAGGTCACCCACGCGCGCAGCGGCGAGGAGGCGCTCCAGGCCCTCGTCCCGGAGGGCACAAGCTTCGGGGTCGTGCTGCTCGACCTGGGCCTGCCCGACCAGGACGGCTACCAGGTCTGCGGCAAGATCCGCAAGCGCACCAGCACCCCGGTGATCATGGTCACCGCCCGCTCCGACGTGCGCTCCCGCATCCACGGCCTCAACCTGGGCGCCGACGACTACGTGGTGAAGCCGTACGACACCGGGGAACTGCTCGCCCGGATCCACGCCGTCAGCCGGCGCACCGCCACGGAGGACACCGCCCCGGGCGGCGACGGCGCGCTGCGGCTCGGCTCCGTCCTCATCGAACTGCCCACCCGCCAGGTCACCGTGGACGGCACGGTCGTCCAGCTCACCCGCAAGGAGTTCGACCTCCTCGCCCTGCTCGCCCAGCGCCCCGGGGTCGTCTTCCGCCGGGAGCAGATCATCAGCGAGGTCTGGCGCACCAGTTGGGAGGGGACCGGCCGCACCCTGGAGGTGCACGTCGCCTCGCTGCGCGCCAAGCTGCGCATGCCGGCACTGATCGAGACCGTACGCGGCGTCGGCTACCGGCTCGTCGCGCCGGCCGCTTAGCGTGCACGGGTGCGTACACGTCTCCTTCCGCTGCTCATCGTCCTGATGGCGGCCGTGCTGCTCGCGCTCGGCGTCCCGCTCGCGGTGAGCGTCGCCGCGGCGCAGCAGCAGAAAGTGGTCGTCGACCGGATCGACGACACGGCCCGCTTCGCCGCCCTCGCCCAGTTCGTCACCGACGCCTGCGGATCGAGCCGCACGTCCACCGACGAGCGCCTGAAGACGCTGATCAGCGAGCTCGCCAGCTACCGCGAGGTCTACGACATCAAGGCCGGCGTCTTCTGCCGCACCGGCACCCCCATGGCCAACGCCCCGGCGACCTGGCTCGTGCCCGAGACCGGCGAGGTGCGCGAGGCGTTCGCCGAGGCACTGCTCAGCCGCCGCAGCCACGACCCGAAGCAGGTCTGGCCCTGGCAGCACGGAACCCTCGTCGTCGCCTCACCGGTCATCCGGGACGGTGACGTCGTCGCGGTCGTCGTCACCGACTCGCCCACCGGGCAGATGCGTGCCCGGATCCTGCACGGCTGGCTGGTCATCGGCATGGGCGAGATCGGCGCGATGCTGCTGGCCGTCGGCGCAGCGCTCCGGCTGACCGGCTGGGTGCTCAAACCCGTGGGCGTCCTGGACGCCACCACCCACGACATCGCCACCGGACGGCTGAAGTCTCGGGTCGCGGCCGCCGGCGGACCCCCGGAACTCAGGCGCCTGGCCCAGTCGTTCAACGAGATGGCGGACCACGTCGAGGACGTGCTCGAGCAGCAGCGCGCCTTCGTCGCCGACGCCTCCCACCAACTGCGCAACCCGCTCTCCGCGTTGCTGCTGCGCATCGAACTGCTCGCCCTCGAACTGCCCGAGGACAACGAGGAGATCGCCTCCGTCCGCACCGAGGGCAAGCGCCTCGCCCAGGTCCTCGACGACCTGCTCGACCTGGCCCTGGCTGAGCACACCGAGGCCGACCTGCAGGTCACCGACGTCGGCGCGCTGACCGCCGAGCGCGTCGCCGCCTGGACGCCCACGGCCGAGGCCAAGGGCGTACGGCTGGTCGGCGACTGCCCGCCCACCACCGCCTGGGCCGATCCGGTCACCCTGTCCAGCGCGCTGGACGCGGTGATCGACAACGCGGTCAAGTTCACCCCCGAGGACGGGACGGTCGAGGTCACGGTCGCCGTCGACGGCGACGCCTCGACCGTCGTGGTCGCCGACCACGGGCCGGGGCTGACCGACGAGGAACTGACCCGCGTCGGCGACCGCTTCTGGCGCAGCGGCCGCCACCAGAACATCAAGGGCTCCGGCCTCGGCCTGTCGATCTCCCGCGCCCTGCTCACCGCGGGTGGCGGCTCCGTCTCGTACGCCCACAACGAGCCGCACGGGCTGCGGGTGACGGTGTCGGTGCCGAGGAGCGGGCCCTACGGTTTGACGGACCGGTAGTAGCGCCGGGCGCCCTCTTGCAGGGGCAGCGGATCGGTGTAGATCGCCGTGCGCAGGTCGACGAGCTGGGCGGAGTGGACGTCCCGGCCGATGAGGTCCCGGCTCTTGATCACGGTGCGGGTCACCCACTCGGTGAGCCGGGTGTCCATGTCCTCGCGGGTCACCAGGAGGTTCGAGACGGCCAGCGTCGGCACGGCGACACCGTTCTGGATGCTCGGGTAGGCCGACTCCGGCATGTTCGTGGCGCGGTAGTAGCGGGTGGCGCCGCCCTGCTCGTGCAGCTTGGCGACGAGGCTCGCCGGGATCGGCACGAAGCGGAACGCGAAGGTCTCGGCGAGGTCCCTCAGCCCGTCCGTCGGCAGCCCGCCCGACCAGAAGAAGGCGTCGATGCGGTGCTTCTTCAGCCCGCTCGGTCCGGTGTCGATGCCGTCGGGCAGCGGGGTGATGTCCTTGGCCGCGTCGATCCCGGCCGCCTCGAGCACCCGCGTGGCGATCAGTCGCACCCCCGAGCGGGGCAGTCCTATCGCCACCCGCTTGCCCCGCAGGTCGGCGACGGAATCGATACCGGAGTCACGTGCCACCACCAGCTGCACGTAGTCGTCGTACAGGCGGGCGACACCGCGCAGTCCGCCGGCGCCGGGCTTGTGGCCGAGCTCGTAGGTGTCCACCGCGTCGGCCGCGGCGATGGTGAAGTCGGCCTTCCCGGTCGCCACCCGCTTGACGTTCTCCTGCGATCCGGGGCTGGTCTGCAGCTCCACCCGCAGGCCCGGCATGTCCTTGTCGAACTCCTTGCGGAGCATCTCGCCGTACTTGTGGTAGACGCCCAGCTGCGTGCCGGTGCTGAACGTTATCGTGCCGCTCGGGGGATCCTCGCCCAGCGGCAGCAGCCACCACAGCAGCAGCCCGAGAGCGACGATGCCGGCGGCCGCGCCCCGCAGGGCCCGGCGCCTGCCGATCCGGGCGGATGTCTTGGACATGCGCGCGATCCTGCCAGCCGGCAGGCCTTCCCGGCCAGGGCAGGGGCACAACCGGCGCCACAACCGGGGCCGGTGGGGCTGTCGGTGCCGGTCGGTAGAGTCGCCGTATGAGCTCATCGCCAGCCGACCTGGTCCGCGCGTTCCACCTGGCCGTCGGGCTGGACGCCCGCACCACCCCTACCGAGGTCGAGCCGGAACTGGCCGCCCACCGCGGCGAACTGCTGGCCGAGGAGGCCGCGGAGGCCGTCGAGGTCGCGGTCACC
Source organism: Streptomyces sp. NPDC031340 (assembly GCF_055569945.1). NCBI lineage: Bacteria > Bacillati > Actinomycetota > Actinomycetes > Kitasatosporales > Streptomycetaceae > Streptomyces > Streptomyces sp. NPDC031340. The sequence goes on along the minus strand of NZ_JBVIIE010000060.1, from coordinate 12,186 downwards.
GGCCCCCTCGACAAGCTCGCGCACGAACTGGCCGACGTGGTCTACGTGGCGTACGGCACGGCCCTGGTGCACGGCATGGACCTCGACGCCGTGATCGCCGAGATCCACCGCTCCAACATGACCAAGATCGGGCCCGACGGCCGCGTCACCCGCCGCGCCGACGGCAAGGTGCTCAAGGGCGAGCACTACGAGGCGCCGGACGTGGCGGGCGTGCTGCGGCGCCAGGGGTGGGAGCCGCGCCGGGCGTGACCGCGCCCCGTTGCCCGCGGTCCGCCGTCCGCCGTCTCGGGGCGAAAGGCGGCCCGGGCCGCTCCGGGGACCCCCTACCCTTGTGGCATGAGCAGCATCGACCGGAGCCAGGCAGTGGGCGCGAAGACCTACGAAGTGCGCACCTACGGGTGCCAGATGAACGTCCACGACTCCGAGCGATTGTCCGGGCTGCTGGAGGAGGCGGGCTACGTCCGCGCCCCGGAGGGCTCCGACGGCGACGCGGACGTCGTCGTCTTCAACACCTGCGCCGTGCGGGAGAATGCCGACAACCGCCTCTACGGCAACCTCGGCCGTCTCGCACCCAGGAAGGCGAGCCGGCCGGGCATGCAGATCGCCGTCGGCGGCTGCCTCGCGCAGAAGGACCGCGACACCATCGTGAAGAAGGCGCCCTGGGTGGACGTCGTCTTCGGCACGCACAACATCGGCAAGCTGCCCGTCCTGCTCGAGCGCGCCCGCGTCCAGGAGGAGGCGCAGGTCGAGATCGCCGAGTCGCTGGAGGCGTTCCCGTCGACGCTGCCGACGCGCCGCGAGAGCGCCTACGCGGCCTGGGTGTCGATCTCCGTCGGCTGCAACAACACCTGCACCTTCTGCATCGTCCCGGCGCTGCGCGGCAAGGAGAAGGACCGCCGCCCCGGCGACATCCTCGCCGAGGTCGAGGCCCTGGTCGCCGAGGGCGTCTCCGAGATCACGCTGCTCGGCCAGAACGTCAACGCCTACGGCTCCGACATCGGCGACCGCGAGGCCTTCAGCAAGCTGCTGCGCGCCTGCGGGACGATCGAGGGCCTGGAGCGGGTCCGCTTCACCTCCCCGCACCCGCGCGACTTCACCGACGACGTCATCGCCGCCATGGCCGAGACGCCGAACGTGATGCCGCAGCTGCACATGCCCCTGCAGTCCGGCTCGGACACGGTCCTGAAGGCGATGCGGCGCTCCTACCGCCAGGAGCGCTACCTGGGGATCATCGAGAAGGTCCGCGCGGCCATCCCGCACGCGGCGATCACCACCGACATCATCGTGGGCTTCCCCGGCGAGACCGAGGAGGACTTCGAGCAGACCCTGCACGTCGTCCGCGAGGCGCGCTTCGCGCAGGCGTTCACCTTCCAGTACTCCAAGCGGCCCGGAACCCCGGCCGCGACCATGGAGAACCAGATTCCCAAGGAGGTCGTCCAGGCGCGCTACGAGCGTCTCGTCGCCCTCCAGGAGGACATCTCCTGGGCGGAGAACAAGAAGCAGGTCGGCCGCACCCTGGAGCTGATGGTCGCGGAGGGCGAGGGCCGCAAGGACGGCGCCACCCACCGCCTCTCCGGCCGCGCCCCCGACAACCGGCTGGTGCACTTCACCAAGCCGGAGCAGGAGGTGCGCCCCGGCGACGTGGTCACCGTCGAGATCACCTACGCCGCCCCGCACCACCTCCTCGCCGAGGGCGCCGTCCTCGGCGTGCGCCGCACGCGCGCGGGTGACGCCTGGGAGAAGCGGAACACCGCCGAGGCCGCCAAGCCGGCCGGCGTGATGCTCGGCCTGCCGAAGATCGGCGTGCCCGAGCCGCTGCCGGTCGCCACGGGCAGCGGCTGCGGCCGCGACTGAGCGGAGGGTCGGTGAGCGGCGGGTCGGGCGGCTGACCGGCGGGTCGGGCGGCTGACCGGCGGCGGGGCGGCTGACCGGCCCGTCCGGGCGGCGGGCGGCCTGCCCGCGTCCCGGCCGCTCCCGCTGCCCGCCCCGACGGGTGGTCCGCCGGACAGCCTTGCGTGTACCGCCGCCCTGCCCCGCCGGGCCGGGGTGGTGCGGGGGACCGGGCGCGCGCCGACCGCGTAACCTGCCGATCATGCTTGTCGCCGCTGCCGTCTGCCCCTGCCCGCCGCTCCTCGTGCCCGAGGTCGCCGCGGGCGCAGCCCCGGAACTGGACGCCGCGCGTGCCGCGTGCACGGACGCCCTCGGAGTCCTCGCCGCCGCCCGGCCCGACCGGCTCGTGGTCGTGGGGCCCGCCGCGGAGGGGGAGCACGGGGCGTATCCGGAGGGCGCCGGTGGCTCGTTCCGCGGCTTCGGGGTCGATCTGGGCGTGCGGCTGGGCAGGGCCGGGGACGCGGGTGGCGACCCCGGGGCGCGCCCGCTTCCGCCCTCGCTCGCCGTCGCCGCGTGGCTGCTGGAGCGGACCGGATGGTCGGACGCCCCGGTCGAGGCGCTCGGCGTGGTGGAGACCCTCGGCACCGAGCGATGCGTCGCGGCCGGTAAGGAGATCGCGGCCGGTGCCGGACGGGTGGCGCTGCTGGTGATGGGCGACGGCAGCGCGTGCCGCACCCTCAAGGCGCCGGGCTACCTGGACGAGCGCGCGACGCCCTTCGACGCGGAGGTCGCGCGGGCGCTGGCGTCGGCGGACGCGGCGGCCCTCGAAGCGCTGGACGCCGGGTCGGCGCAGGAGTTGATGGTGTCGGGCCGGGCGCCCTGGCAGATCCTCGCGGGCGCCGCGGAGGGCGCGGAGCTCTCGGGCGTGCTGCTGTTCGAGGACGCGCCGTACGGGGTGGGGTACCTGGTCGCAGCCTGGTCGTAGGACCGCAGGACCGCAGGACCGCAGGACCGCAGGACCGTAGGACCGGCGTGCCGTAGGAAACGCGGCCACGGTCCGACACGGCGGACGGCCGGGAGCGCTCGGGCCCCGCGGCCGTCCGTCGGTGTGCCGTGCCGTGCTGTTCGGCGGGCCTGTCGCCGCTCAGGAGACCGGCGGCGGGGAGGCGGGGGGCGGCGGCGGTGTCCCCGTGCCGCCCGTCCCCGGGCCGCCCTTGTGCGCGAGCCGGTCCACGGCGCCCTTGGCCTTGTCGGTCCCCGTGTGGATCCGGTCGCTGTACTTGCCCTTGGTCTTCTCGTCGACGACCCGCGCCGCCTTGTCGATACCGTGCGAGAGCTTGCCCCCGTGCTGCTGGGCGAGGCCGGAGACCTTGTCCTTGGCCGGGGCGAGACGGGACTTCAGATTGTTCAGGAGACCCATGATCCACCTTCCGTGGCGTACTTGCGGGCGGTTACCTGCGGGCGCCCTCGCCGGCCTCGCTGTCGGCCGCCGGCGCGACGGACTGCTGCTTGGGGATCCCGATGCCCGCGCCCCTCGCACCGTCGCCGGACTCCGTCACGGACTCGGACCCAGCCCCGGTCTCGGCCTCGGTCTCGGGTCCACTGCCGGTACCGGTCCGAGTCCGGGTTCCGCCTTCGGGCTCGGGTTCGGGTTCGGTCTGGGCCTCGGTCGGTCCCTCCGCCTCTGCCGCCTCCGTCGCCGGCGCTGCCTCCGCCGCCGGGGGTTCGGCCGTCGGCGCGTCGGCCGGTGCCTCGGCGGCAGGCGCCTGCTCCGTGGTGGTCGACCTCCGGAAAAGTCGTGCGAAAACGCCCATATCAGCTCCATACGTTACTCGTGCGGGCGACATCCCGCGTCATCCGGTGCGTCCGTTCGCGGCGCCCGGGCCGCCCGCCCGGGAAGCCCGGCGGCGGGGAAACCTCGCAACGGGCAACGACCCCGCGCCCGTACCGTCACGCAACTCGTTCGAGGAGTGCCCCGCGTGTTTGCGAGACTGGTGCGGTGAGCACCGCACCCTCCGCACCCCGAGTCATCGCCGTCGTCGGACCGACCGCGGCAGGCAAGTCGGATCTGGGCGTCTTCCTCGCCCGGCAACTCGGCGGCGAGGTCGTCAACGCCGACTCCATGCAGCTCTATCGCGGCATGGACATCGGCACCGCCAAACTGACGCCCGAGGAACGCGGCGGCGTCCCGCACCACCTCCTGGACGTCTGGGATGTGACGGTCACCGCGTCCGTGGCGGAGTACCAGAGGCTGGCCCGCGCCAGGATCGACGCGCTGCTCGCCGAGGGCCGTTGGCCGATCCTGGTCGGCGGCTCCGGGCTGTACGTCCGCGGGGCCGTGGACAATCTCGAGTTCCCCGGCACCGACCCCGAGGTCAGGGCCCGGTTGGAGGAGGAACTCACCCTGCGCGGCTCGGGCGCGCTGCACGCCCGCCTGGCCGCCGCCGACCCGGAGGCGGCCCAGGCGATCCTGCCCAGCAACGGCCGCCGTATCGTGCGCGCCCTCGAAGTGATCGAGATCACCGGGCGGCCCTTCACCGCGAACCTCCCCGGCCACGACTCGGTCTACGACACCGTCCAGATCGGCGTCGATGTGACGCGTCCCGAACTCGACGAGCGCATCGCGCGCCGGGTCGACCGGATGTGGGAGGCGGGGCTCGTGGACGAGGTGCGCGCGCTGGAGGCGCAGGGCCTGCGCGCGGGGCGCACGGCCTCCCGCGCGCTCGGCTACCAGCAGGTGCTCGCGGCGCTCGAGGGGGAGTACACGCTGGAGGAGGCGCGGACCGAAACGGTGCGTGCCACCAAACGCTTCGCGCGCCGTCAGGATTCGTGGTTCAGGCGCGATCCGCGGGTGCACTGGTTGAGTGGGGCCGCGGCGGACCTCATGGAACTTCCCGAACTCGCCCTGGCGTTGGTCGAACGACCGGTTACAGCCTGATCACGTCATGGCATCGGGACGCTCCGGCCGTCATCCCGGCCTCCGGTGCCGTGCCATCATCGTGCTTCGATCGACCAAGTGGAGTCCAAGTTGGGAGGGCGCGTGGCGATGGAGGCCGGCCCTCGCGACACCGCACAGGACACCGAGCCCCTCACCGCCGACAGCGGTGAAGCGGAGCGCGACGCGGAGGGGCTGGACCCGGACGCGCTCGACGAGATGCAGGACGGCGTGACCGACGACGGCCCCGAGCCCGAAGAGATGTTCACGGGCGGGCCAGAGGTCGAGGTCGAGCTGCGGCCGCAGCGTCGGCTGCGCATCTGGCAGCTCGCGCCCATCGTGGCGCTGGCCGCGGTCGGCTCCCTGATGTTCGCCTTCCCGCTCGCCTTCGACTTCGGCGACAGCGGTGCCGTCATCGCGATGCTGGGGCTGCTGATCTGTTCCTGCGCGGCTGGCTGGGGCATGACGGCCGCCCGGCGGGTGGGACACACCTGGCCCGGGCTGCCGCAGCGCGGGTCCGGCCGCCGCCCGGACTGGCGGGTCGTGCTCGCCTACGTCGTGATCGTCGCCGCGGTGGTCGTGCTCGCCGTGTGGCGCGTGGCAAGGCTGCGCTGAGGCGCCCGGCGGAAGCGCGGCAACCGCGCGACCGGCCCCGGCCCCCGCGCCCTGACGGCCCCGGCCAGGCCCTACCGCCCACCGCCCCTACCGTCCCCGGCCACCCCCGTAAGCCCGTCCGTCCGCCGGCGCGGCGCTCCCGTACGATCGAGGAATGAGCACGCGGATCGCCTTCCTCAAGGGTCACGGCACGCAGAACGACTTCGTCATCGTCCCGGACCCCGAGAACGCCGTCGCCCTGCCCCGGGCCGCCGTCGCCGCCCTGTGCGACCGCCGCGCGGGCATCGGCGGCGACGGACTGCTGCACGTGGTGCGGTCCGCGGCGCACCCCGAGGCGCGGCACATGGCGGCCGAGGCGGAGTGGTTCATGGACTACCGCAACGGCGACGGCTCGATCGCGGAGATGTGCGGCAACGGCGTACGCGTGTTCGCGCGCTACCTCCAGCGCGCCGGACACGTCGGCGAGGGCGACCTCGCGGTCGCCACACGCGGCGGCGTGAAGACCGTGCACATCGCCAAGGACGGTGACATCACCGTCGGCATGGGCCGGGCGCTGCTGCCCGAGGGGGCCGTCACGGTCAGCGTGGGTGAGCGCAGTTGGCCCGCGCGGAACGTGAACATGGGCAACCCGCACGCGGTGGCCTTCGTCGACGACCTCGCGCACGCCGGCGACCTGCTCAGCCCGCCGCCGTTCAGCCCGGCCGCGGCCTATCCGGAAGGCGTGAACGTCGAGTTCGTGGTCGACCGCGGTCCCCGTCACGTCGCGCTGCGCGTGCACGAGCGCGGCGCGGGCGAGACCCGCTCCTGCGGCACGGGCGCGTGCGCCGTCGCCGTGGCCGCCGCCCGCCGCGACGGCGCCGACCCGGCGGTCACCGGCAGCCCCGTCACGTACACCGTCGACGTGCCCGGAGGCACCCTGGTGATCACCGAGCGGCCCGACGGCGAGATCGAGATGACCGGCCCCGCGGTGATCGTGGCCGAAGGCGAGATCGACGCGGAGTGGCTGGGAACCGCCGCTCGATGAAACCGGCCGTACTTCAGCCGACATCGAGGCCGTAAACCTCAAAACGGTCGCTCGAATGGGTGATCCGTTTCACGCTCGACGAGAGCTGGTCAGGCGCACGTGGTGGGCTCGGTAGCATCAAGCACCGGCCCGGACGGGGGACCGATGCCGCCCCCTGAGCCGTGTCCGCCCTGGGGCACCCCGTCCGCCGGTCCACGCAGCCGGAGGTGCCCATGAGTGCGGAGGCCACGAACCCCGCGACCCCGAGTCCGGTGACAGGCCCGGGGGCGCGCTGGCGGGCGCGGATCGACCTGCGCCGCCTCGGCCGGGCCGCGCTGCTCGGCCCCGCCGCTCGCGACCGGCTGCCCGACGCCATCAGCCACCTCGTCGACGCCCACCGCGCCCACCACCCCGACGCCGACCTCGAACCCCTGCGCCGCGCCTACGTGTTGGCGGAATCCTCGCACCGCGGCCAGATGCGCAAGAGCGGCGAGCCGTACATCACGCACCCCCTCGCGGTGACCCTCATCCTCGCCGAACTCGGCGCGGAGACAACGACACTGACGGCCTCTCTGCTGCACGACACCGTCGAGGACACGGACGTGACGCTCGATCAGGTCGGCGAGCAGTTCGGCGCGGAGGTCCGCTACCTCGTCGACGGCGTCACCAAGCTGGAGAAGGTCGACTACGGCGCCGCCGCGGAACCCGAGACCTTCCGCAAGATGCTCGTCGCCACCGGCAACGACGTCCGCGTGATGTCGATCAAACTCGCCGACCGCCTGCACAACATGCGCACCCTCGGCGTGATGCGCCCCGAGAAACAGGCCCGCATCGCCAAGGTGACCCGCGACGTCCTCATCCCGCTCGCCGAACGGCTCGGCGTCCAGGCCCTCAAGACCGAGCTCGAGGACCTGGTCTTCGCGATCCTCCACCCCGAGGAGTACGAACACACCCGGGAGTTGATCGTCGACAACGCCTCGCGGCCCGACGACCCGCTCGCCGAGATCGCCGACGAGGTGCGCGGCGTCCTGCGCGAAGCCGACATCCCGGCCGAAGTCCTCATCCGGCCAAGGCACTTCGTCTCGGTGCACCGGGTCGCCCGCAAGCGCGGCGAACTGCGCGGCACCGACTTCGGCCGCCTGCTGGTGCTGGTGAACGAGGACGCGGACTGCTACGGCGTCCTCGGCGAACTGCACACCTGTATGACGCCCGTCGTCTCGGAGTTCAAGGACTTCATCGCCGTCCCCAAGTTCAACCTGTACCAGTCGCTGCACACCGCCGTCGCGCGAGCCGACGGCCAGGTCGCCGAAGTGCTCATCCGCACCCACCTGATGCACAAGGTCGCCGAGGCCGGCGTCGTCGCGCTCGGCAACCCCTACGCCGCCCCCGCCGAGGACCAGTCCACGGAGTGCTCGGCGGAGTCCCCCGCGGCGCAGTCCGCCACGAGCTACGGCGAGCGCGTCGACCCCACCCGCCCCGGCTGGCTCTCCCGACTTCTGGACTGGCAGGAGGCCGCGCCCGACACCGACATCTTCTGGTCCACCCTCCGCGAGGACCTCGCCCAGGACCGCGAGATCACCGTCTTCCGCCCCGACGGCGGCGCGCTCGGCCTGCCCGAGGGCGCGACCTGCGTGGACGCCGCCTACGCGCAGTACGGCGAGGACGCGCACGCGTGCATCGGCGCCCGCGTCAACGGCCGTCTCGCGACCCTGAGCACCGTCCTGCGGGACGGCGACACCGTTCAGCTCCTCATGGGCCAGGACCCGGCGTCCGAGCCCTCCCGGGAATGGCTGGAGCACGCGCACACCCCCGCCGCCCGCATCGCCATCCAGCGGTGGCTGGCGGCCCACCCGACCCACCCGACGCGCCCCGAGGAGACGGTCAGCGAGCGGCCCGCCGCCCCCCGCCCCGCCGCCGAGCAGCCGGCCGCCCGCCCGGCCCACCCCGACGTCATCGTCGACCAGCCCGGCGCGACGGTGCGCCTCGCCGGCTGCTGCACCCCCGTACCCCCCGACGAGGTCACCGGCTTCGCCGTGCGCGGCGGCGTGGTCACCGTCCACCGCGTCGAGTGCGCCGCGGTGGCACGCATGAGGGACGGGGGGCGCACGGAGGTCGGCGTCCGCTGGGGCGACACCGCGGAGTGCCGGGTCACCCTGCTCGCCGAATCGTTCGTCCGGCCGCACCTGCTGGCCGACCTGACCGAGGCCATGGCCCTCGAAGGCGCCGAGATCGTCTCCGCGACCGTGGAGCCCCCGGCCCAGCAGCGGGTCCGCCACACCTACACCGTCCAGCTCCCCGACGCGGCCCTCCTGCCGGGCCTGATGCGGGCCATGCGCAACGTGCCGGGCGTGTACGACGTGAACCGGACGCAGGCGCCCGGCGCCTGAACGACCCGTTCGGGTGGGCCGGTCGCGCGTCGTCGCCGCCACACGCGCGGGCACTGGTAGCCGTGGTGCATGCCGCTCACCCACCGCCCCAGGACCCGCCCCGGGCCGCGGGCCGCCGCACTGCTCGCCCCGGCCGTCTGCGTCTGCCTCCTCGCGGCGAGCGCTCCCGCCACCCCGCTGGGCGTCGGCGACCGCCTCTTCCCGTACCTGGGCAACCCCGGGTACGACGTGGCGTCGTACGACCTCTCCTTCAGCTACTCCGGCCGCAACAGCGAGCCGCTGCGGGCGGTCACCACGATCGACGCCTGGACGACCGCCGACCTGGACCGCGTCAACCTCGACTTCGCGCACGGCACGGTGGAGTCGGTGCGGGTGGACGGGGAGCCGGCCACGTTCAGACAGGCCGGCGACGACCTGGTGGTCACCCCCGAGGACCCGCTGCCCGAGGGCAGCTGGACCCGCATCACCGTGCGGCACACCAGCGACCCCGTCCCCGCCCGGGGCCAGGACGGCGGCTGGGTGCGCACCGCTGACGGACTCGCCATGGCCAACCAGGCCGACGCCGCCCACCTGGTGTTCCCGTGCAACGACCACCCCTCCGACAAGGCGCGGTTCACCATCCACGTCACCGCGCCCGACGGCTACACGGCCGTCGCGAACGGCCTGCCGGCCGGCGTCGACCGGGACGGCGGGGCGACCACCTGGACCTACCGCAGCCGCCACCCCATGGCCACCGAGCTGGCCCAGGTGTCCATCGGCCGGTCCGGCGTGCTGGACCGCGAGGGCCCGCACGGACTGCCCGTGCGCGACGTCGTGCCCGCGAAGGACCGCCGGCGGCTCGAACCGTGGCTGGAGCGGACTCCCGGGCAGATCGCCTGCATGGAGAGCAAGGCCGGCCCCTACCCCTTCGAGACGTACGGCCTGCTCATCGCCGACGCGGACACCGGCTTCGAACTCGAGACGCAGACGCTCTCCCTCTTCGAAAAGGGCCTGTTCACCGACCCCGGCCAACCGAAGTGGTACGTCGAGTCGATCATGGTGCACGAGCTGTCCCACCAGTGGTTCGGCGACAGCGTCACCCCGCGCACCTGGTCCGACCTGTGGCTCAACGAGGGACACGCCACCTGGTACGAGGCCCTGTACGCGCAGGAGAAGGCGGACAAGCCCATGGAGACGCGGATGAAGGCCGCCTACGCCGCCTACGCCGCCTCCGACCGCTGGCGCGCCGCCGGCGGACCGCCGGCCGTTCCCAAGGCCCCCACCCCCGGCCGGAAGATCAGCATCTTCCGGCCCAACGTCTACGACGGAGCCGCGCTCGTCCTGTACGCCCTGCGCCAGGAGATCGGCCGCCCGGCCTTCGAACGCCTGGAACGGGCCTGGGTGCGGGCCCACCGGGACTCCACGGCGACGACCGAGGACTTCGAACGGCTGGCCGCCGAGATCTCCGGACGCGACCTGAGCGGCTTCTTCAAGGCCTGGCTGTACGGCGAGAAGACCCCACCGATGCCCGGCCACCCGGACTGGAAACCGGCCGCGCCCACCGCCTCGCCCGGAGCCGCGCCCACCGCCTCGGCCAGTGCCGCGCCCGCCGCCTCGGGCGGCGAATAAGACGGTGACGGAACGGACCGCACCGTGCCACCATCGTCAGGCCGGCGTCGCAGGGGACACGGGAATCTCCCGGGGTACTCATGCGTTGTGCAGAATGACCGCCGGCACCACTGCCGGCACGGCACCCACCGACGACGTAAGGATCCAATGACCTCCTCTTCATCCCCTTCCCAGGACACGCAGCGCCTCGCGCACACCTACCCCGAGGGTCTTCGGGCCGATGCCCTGATGGAAGAGGACGTCGCCTGGAGCCACGAGATCGACGGCGAGTGGGACGGCGACCAGTTCGACCGCTCCGAGCGCGCGGCCCTGCGCCGCGTCGCGGGACTGTCCACCGAGCTCGAGGACGTCACCGAGGTCGAGTACCGCCAGCTCCGCCTGGAGCGGGTCGTCCTCGTCGGGGTCTGGACCTCGGGGACCGTGCAGGACGCGGAGAACTCGCTGGCCGAGCTCGCCGCCCTCGCGGAGACCGCGGGCGCGCTGGTGCTCGACGGCGTGATCCAGCGCCGCGACAAGCCCGACGCGGCCACCTACATCGGCTCCGGCAAGGCCACCGAGCTGCGGGACATCGTCCTGGAGACCGGCGCGGACACCGTCATCTGCGACGGTGAGCTCAGCCCCGGCCAGCTCATCCACCTCGAGGACGTCGTCAAGGTCAAGGTCATCGACCGTACGGCCCTGATCCTGGACATCTTCGCCCAGCACGCCAAGTCCCGGGAGGGCAAGGCGCAGGTCGCGCTCGCGCAGATGCAGTACATGCTGCCGAGGCTGCGAGGCTGGGGTCAGTCCCTGTCCCGGCAGATGGGCGGCGGCAAGGGCGGCGGCCTCGCCACCCGTGGCCCCGGTGAGACCAAGATCGAGACGGACCGGCGGCGGATCCGCGAGAAGATGGCGAAGATGCGCCGGGAGATCGCGGAGATGAAGACCGGCCGCGAGATCAAGCGCAGGGAACGCAAGCGCAACAAGGTGCCGTCCGTCGCCATCGCGGGCTACACCAACGCGGGCAAGTCCTCGCTGCTCAACCGCCTCACCGGCGCGGGCGTCCTGGTCGAGAACGCCCTGTTCGCGACCCTGGACCCGACCGTGCGCCGGGCGCAGACCCCGAGCGGCCGGCTCTACACGCTCGCGGACACCGTCGGCTTCGTCCGGCACCTGCCGCACCACCTGGTCGAGGCGTTCCGCTCCACCATGGAGGAGGTCGGCGAGTCCGACCTGATCCTGCACGTGGTGGACGGCGCTCACCCGAACCCGGAGGAGCAGCTCGCCGCCGTGCGCGAGGTGATCAGGGACGTCGGCGCGACCGGCGTACCCGAGATCGTCGTCATCAACAAGGCCGACGCGGCCGACCCGCTGACCCTCCAGCGGCTGCTGCGGATCGAGAAGCGGTCCATCGCCGTCTCCGCCCGCACCGGCCAGGGCATCCCCGAGCTGCTCGCCCTGATCGACAGCGAGCTGCCCAGGCCGTCCGTCGAGATCGAGGCGCTCGTGCCGTACACCCACGGCAAGCTGGTCGCCCGCGCCCACTCCGAGGGCGAGGTGATCTCCGAGGAGCACACCCCGGAGGGCACCCTGCTCAAGGTGCGGGTGCACGAGGAGCTGGCGGCCGACCTGGCGCCGTACGTCCCGGCACCGGCCGCGTAGCCACCGGGCGCATAGTCACCGGTCCAGCCACCGGTGTAGTCGCCCGAGACAGCCCGAAGGCCCGCCCCTCAGCTTCCGTTCTAGTGGTCGTCGCAACACCCCAGCTCAGGGGATGCGATGGACTTCAAGATTCGGGAGCTGCGGACAGTGGCTCAGGGCCGCAAGCA
>NZ_JBVIIE010000059.1:0-55043 GCF_055569945.1 Streptomyces sp. NPDC031340 | reverse complement strand
GCATACGACTCGCTCGTGACACGACTGAGGGCTCTCGGCATCGAACCGGCCCAGGCACCCGCCCAACTCACCGGCAACGAACTGACCGACCTCCTTCCCCCGCCCGCCACCCCCACGCCGACGACGCCCACAGCACACCAGGACCAGAACCCCACCCCGGACAAACCCGCCTACCCGTTCACCCGCGACGAGACAGACATCCCCACGCGGCACTTCATGGAGGACTACCTCACAGAAGTCCTCACGGAAGACATCTCCACGGAAGACTTCCCGGGAGACGTCTCCATGGAAGACCACTTCCCGGGAGACGTCTCCATGGAGGAAGACGCACCGACGTGGGAGGAAGCTCTCTGGGCGAGCGACTCCGAACCGGAAGACCAGGACGACGCCGGGCCGACGCGCCTTCCGGCGGGCGACCTCCACGTCCTCTCCACACTGCTGGGCGTGGACTCCCGCGGGCCGGCCGGTGCGGACTCCACGGCCATGGACCTCTCCGACGGCGATGACGCCCTTGCCGACAGCCCCATGGAAGACGTCTCCATGGAGGAAGACGCACCGACGTGGGAGGAAGCTCTCTGGGCGAGCGACTCCGAACCGGAAGACCAGGGAGCGGCGCGGGACACGGACCCGGACGTGTTCCCCGCAGTGACCTACTCCGACGGGGCGAACGTCACCGGCCCGTCCGCCCTGTCCCAGCTGCAAGACCTGGTCCGCGCACTGGGCAGCAGGGCGGCCGTGGCCAGGGCGCTGGGGGTTGACCACTCCGCCGTATACAGATGGCTCAGCGGCAAGAAGCAGCTGAACGCAGACGCCGTCACAAGAATCGAAGAGCTGCACGGCCGTCTCCTCCCCAACGGCGCGACCGGCGACGTGCGGCCACCGGAGACCGCCGCGTCCTTCAGGGACATCCTGCAATCGCTGTACGTGAAGGAGCGGGAGAGCCACGCGGATGATGAGTCCGCGCTCCGGGCGGTGGCCGACGCACTCAGCGGCGGTACGGTCGAAGTGAGCCCGGACGACGTGTACCGAGGGATAGCCGGCACGCGTGCCGTGGACCCGGCGGTGCGCGAGCGGATCGCCGAACACGCCGCGCTCGTCCTCCCCGACGGACCCACCACCGCACCGGCCGACACCCCCGCTCTCCACACGGTGGAGACCCGCCACCTGGTGAACCGGCTCGGCCCCGACACCACGGCAGGACTGCTCGGCATCCGACCGCAGGTCCTGGAATCCCTCCACGCCGGCACCTCCTCCCCGACGCTGGAGGTGGCGGAGCGGATCACGGCAACCACCGACCTGCTCCTGACGCAGGACACCACACCGACCGCCGACGACGTCACGAACCACGTCCGCCAGCGCAGAACCCCCCTCCAGAACGACATCGCGCACCTCACCAGCCGGCTGGGCACGGCCGCCGTGGCCGACGTGCTCGACTGTGACCCGAGGACTGTACGCAGGTACCGCCTGGGTGGTCATGAGTCGCAGGTGCCGAAGAAGACGGCCGACCGGATCCGCGCGGCACTGGCCCTGCTCGACGAACACGGTCCCGCCGGCGTCACCGCCGACACGGTGACCGAACGCGTCACACCGGACGCCACCGCGACCACACTCCGGGCGCTGAGAGACGTGGCGAGCAGTGAAAAGGACCTGGCCAGAGAGCTCCAGGTCCCGCAGGCGACGCTGCGGCAGCAACTACAGGGCGCGCCGGCCTTTCAGGCGTTCGCCGAGCGGGTGGACGCGCTGGTCACACAGTGCAAACAGTTGGGGATCGACGTCCAGCAGACCGCGACCGCCGGGGCCGACGGAAATGCGCCGACCACGCTCGTCCAGGCCAGGATGAGGCTGCTGCTGAACCGGCGCGACCCGCAGGAGAACGAGGCCACTTCAGAAGGGGCCGCGGCCAAGGTACTGAACGTCGACCAGCAGGATGTGCGGGCTTACCTGAACGGCACGGGCACGCCTCCGGCCGCCACCGTCGGTCCGCGGCTCAAGGCCGCCGCCGACCTGCTGCTCGAACGTCCCGGGCCGGTCACCGCCGAGGAGGTGACCGAGCGGGTCAGCCGTGCTCGCGGCCCCTGGCAGACGAAGATACAGACGCTGCGGGACGGGCTGGGAAACGACGAGAACCTCGCCGACGTGCTCCAGATCAACCCACGGACGGTGCAGGCGTACCGCGTCGGTGAGGCGACGACACCGCTGAAGGAGACGGCCGACCGGATCGACGTGGCACTCGCCCTGCTCGACCGACACGGTCCCGACGGCGTCACCGCCGACACGGTGACCGACCACGTCACGCGGTACGACGCCCGGGACAAGGTGCGCCTCCTGGCCCAGTGGCTCGGAACCGCCGACGCGGCCCGAAAACTCGAGGTCGAGGAACCGACGGTGCGCGTGCTGCGCATCTTCCGGGAGACCGGCATGCTGACCGTGGACACCGCCCGCCGGATCGACACGGCATACGACTCGCTCGTGACACGACTGAGGGCTCTCGGCATCGAACCGGCCCAGGCACCCGCCCAACTCACCGGCAACGAACTGACCGACCTCCTCCCCCCGCCCGCCACCGCTTCACCCACCACGCCCGAAACCCCCGCCTACCCGTTCACCCGCGACGAGGCAGACTTCCTCACCGAGCACTTCCTCACGGACAACGCCCCCACGGACGACGCCTCCATGGACGACGCCCTCGTGGAAGAAGACTCCCCGACGCGGGCTCCCGCCCGGACCGGCACTCGCCAGGACGACGCCGGATCCGCCGCTCCTCTCGACGCACTCCTCCAGGAAACCGACTCCGAACCGGAAGACCAGGACGACACCGAACCGACGGGCCTGCTGCCCGGCGACCTCGACATCCTCTCCACACTGCTCGGCGTGGACAGCGCCATGCAAGTCGACTCCGAACCGGAGGACCACGACGACGCGGAGGACATGGACGACGCAGAGGACATGGAGATCGACTTCGTGCCGGCGGTGGACTACGCCACGGTGCACGGCGACGACTCCGGCCTCCCGGCAAGCCGCGAGAACGAGCAGGCCGACGAGACCCCCGGTGAGCTGCTGGCCTCGGGCGAGGTGGACACCGACCGCTGGATCCCCTTCGGCGCCGGCGAGGGAACACCCGAAGCGTTCACCTTCACCAGGCCCGACACCGCCGACGGCGAACCCGCCACATCCGGCGCACCATGGCAGATCAGCCGCCCCCAGGGATCCGGCGAACGCACCCGGATCGGCTACACCTGGGCCCACTACCGCGGCGCCACCCCCGCCCAGGACACCCTCCACCTCACCCGCCGCATCTACCTGGACACCCGGAACGCCTCCCCCGAACAGATCACCACCCTGCGAAACGGCCTGCGCACAGCCCTGAACGACCTGATCAACCAGCACGACTACCGCCTGCCCGCCCTCCAGCCCGACCGGATCACCGGCCCCGCCCTGCCCGGCCCCCTGCTCCGCGTCGACGTACGCTTCACCGACTCCCCCGCCGACGCCGACTCCGTCGTCACCGTCCACACCGGCCTCCCCGGCCCCGGACGGTCGATGGTCCAGAACGCCTGGTACACCGACGTCCACCCCGCCGCCTACGTCCACGAAATCGTCCACGGCCTCGGCGTCATCGACGACAACCCCGACCCCCGCGTCCTCCTCACCCCCGGCGGCCGCGGCCAACAACACCTCAATCCCGGCCAGTCCAGCCTCATGGGCCCCTTCACCGACCCCGCCCGCCAGGACTTCGCCCTCACCACCGACCACCTCCAGCAGATCACCGACGTCCTGACCCCCTACCTCCGCCACACCACCACCCCCCACACCGAGTCCGCCCCGCGGAACGAGGCCACCGCGCCCGCCGAGGCGGACGGTGTCGACACCGCACCCCCCGTGGACGTGACCAGGCTGCCGCGGAACGAACGCGACCACCTGGTCGTGGTCCAGGAGGACCGGCTGTGGCGGTTCTCGGACAAGGAACCGGAGGAGGTCTTCCGAAACGGGTTCACCGCCGACGCCCCGGACACCGTCGTGGGGCTGCTGGAGTGGGCGAAGGACAACCCCGGCGAGGCGCCGTTCGTCTCCACCACCCGCGATCCGGAACTGTGGTTCGAGGGAAGGCGGTACCGCTACGAGATCCGCCCCCTCCTCGACCCCCGCGACAGCGAGGGGATCGACCTGAACGCCACCTTGCAGGGGCTTCACGACCGGGGGCTGCTGCCCAGCGGCAACACGTTCGCCCACGAACAAGAGGTCACCTTCACCGGCTCCATCCACCCCGCGGCCGTCACCGCCGTCTACGACCGCGCGGACGAGTTGACCGGCTTCTGGGACCCCGCCCGGGAAGAGGTCATCTGGGTGGACGGCAACCTGGCACAGGTACATCCTGCGGATCTCGCCCATCTGAGGCCGTTCTCCCTGGAAGAGCCCGTCTACCTGTTCTCCGACGACGCCCCCTCGGACGTGCTCGGTCCGAGACGCGAGGGCTTCACCGCGGAAGCACCCAACGCCCACGTCCTGCTGCGCGACTGGGTCGAGCAGGACGGACTCCCCGGACCGTACATCCCTGCCACCCGCGACCGGCACCTGCCCAACGGCAGCCGCTACCGGTACCAGATCCACCCGGGCTGGAACCTCTACAGCTACGTCGTGGACGTCAACGCCACGATGGAGCAGGCCAGGCAGGCCGGCGCCGTCCCCCCTGACTGGACACACCCCCGCCCCGGGGAGCAGCAGGTCCTCTTCATCGGCAGAGTCACTCCGGGAGCGATCGCGAGCGTCTACGACCGCATCGCACACCGCACCGGCATCCTGAACGCGGACACCGGCACCTTCGAGTGGACCCCCGGCGACGTCCCCCCGGACGAGTTCGGCGGTGCCAGCCCCATGGACCCCCTCGACACGGGCCTCCAGGAAACCGACTCCGAGCCGGAGGACCGGGAACCGGCGGAGGACATGGACATCGACATGGCCCCGGCGGTGAACTACGCCATGGCCCCGGACCCGCTCCAGTTCGTCGTCGAGGCACGCGGGGAACGCCTGTTCAGGTTCTCGGGAACGCCGAAGGACCAGGAGCCGCTGCCGGAGGGTCCCCGGCCCGAGACCCACAGCCGGGCCGCCGGCACCGCCGTGCCCGGCCGGCCGGCGACCACGGGATCCGCTCCTGGCGCGAACACGGCCGGCGACCCCGACGTCGCCCCCGCGGTCGACTACCGGGTCACCGGGGACGGCACCCGGGAAGCGGAAGAACAGCACGGGGACGAAACCGTTCCCCGGGGCGGCGAACGCGACGGGTCCGCGACGGCGGATGGTGCCCCGGACCGGCGGGAGAGCGCCGTCACGACGCCACCGCCTGCTGAACTGACCCGTGCCCGGGCCGCGTTCGAACAGCGCGTCGGCGCCCACCACCACGCCGATCCGGCGGCGCTCGCGGCCGCGCGCTCGGCCGTCGTGCGGCTGCGGGAGGTGCTGCACGCCGCCTACCCGTCTTCCGGACACAGCGCCGAGGTCGTCGACTCCTCGTTCTTCACGACCGATCCGACCAGCGCGGGGCAGACGGTCCTGACCGCGGCCACCTCCAGCGCGGACGCCCTCGACCGCCTGATCGCCGAGGGATCGGTGCGCGAGCTGATGACGGCGTTCTTCAACGCCGCCGGAAAGAAGGCCCTGTACGAGAAGGACGCGGAGGTTCCCTCGCTGACCGCCGTGCTGCGGTCCGTGCTGAACCCCGGTGACGGTTCCTCCGCCGCCGACACCGGCATGTCGCTGGCCGACCGGCTGGGTCTCGACCGCGACGCACTGGAGACCTACAGGCAATTCGTGCACGGCGATGACCGGCGCGAGCTCCAGGAAGCGCTCGCGGCGGATCCCGAACTGAGCGGCCAAACCTACCTCTTCAAGCCGTCGGACCCCTTCGCCCTGGGCAACCTCGCCGCCCACAGCACGACGGGCGCGGTCAAGGACCCCTGGGAGATGGTCCGCAGCCAGATGTCGCGCGTCGCACGGCCGACCTCGGAGCAGGAGACCGGCCCGGCGAAGAAGACCCCCCGCGACTACACCTACCTCGGCGCCCGCCTGACGGACGGTGAGCGCACCTTCCTGAGCCGGAACGAACGGCCGCTGTCCCTGGTCGGCTTCGACATCGAGGAGATCCCGCTCGGCACCCTCGCCTTCGACGCTGCGGGCGACCCCGACGTCACCGGCATCCTGTCCCGCCCGGACGTCACCGCCGTCGAGGTCCAGCGGCCCGCCGCACCGGCGGACACGACCGCGGAACACGATCCCGACGTGCCTTCGGCACAACCGCGTCCTCCGGTGGAGCGGGTCTTCGCCGTCGTACGGAAACCCGTCACGGTCGAAGCGCTCCGCGCCGGCGATCTGAAGGACGCCACCGAGCAGGGACCGGAACTGCCCCTGAGCTGGGTCGAGGGGATCGCCTACTGGACCCTGGACGAGCAGTCTTCCTGGTACCGGCGCTGGCACGACGGGCAGGGGATGCCACTGGTCGCCGGCGTCTCCGGCACAACGCTGCGCATGCTCAGGGCCTTCCAGTGGCTGAACGTCCCGGCCACGAGCGCCGTCGACTTCCGCAAGGCCCTCATGGGCTGGATGCTCCCGGGCCAGGACCACTCGCTGTTCGAGATCGTCCGCGCCTCGCACCTGGCCGACGTCTCCTCGCCGCAGGAGGAAGCGGCGGTGCGTGCGGGCGTCAACGGCCTCTACACGACTCCTGGAGTCGTTCCCGCCGGGCTCGTCCCGCCCGGCGCCGGGGCGGCGAACGGCCCCGGCGATGTCCCGCCCGCCGTGAACATGGACATGGTGCACCCGAAGGACCGCCCCCACCTGCGCACCACGGAAGGCGAGCAGGTGTGGCGGTTCTCCGGCGAGGACCCGGAAACGGTGTTCCGGAACGGCTTCCACTCCGACGGACCCGACAAGCACCTGCAGTTGTGGATGTGGGCCATGACGACGACAGCGCGTGCGCCGTTCGTGTCGACCACCCGGGACTTCAACCTGTGGTTCAGGAACAAGCGGTACCGCTACGAGATCGACTCCGCACGCAACTCCGACCCCAGCGGCATCGATCTGGACATGACCATCCTGGTCCAGAAGGCTGCCGGCGCCCTGTCCCGGTCGTGGCGGAACACCTACGCCGAGCGGGAGATCACCTTCACCGGCTCCATCGACGCGGGGGCGGTCGTCAGCGTCTACGACAGCGTGGAGGACCGGACCGGTGTCTGGAACGCCGCCGAGGAGCGGATGGACTGGTACCCGGGGCAGCACCAGGTCTCCCGCGGGCCGCATGCAATCACGTACCAGGCCGGGCAGGGGAACGGGCCCGGGACCGGCCCCGGGGCCGCGGGGACGGACGGTCCGCTGACCTTGCTGGGGTCCGGCCGGGTGGGCACCGATCGCTGGATCCCCTTCGGCCGGCGCTCGGCGGCGGCCGAAGGGCCCGGTTCGGTGCCCGAGGCCTTCGTGCTCACCCCCGGCCAGGACGGCGAACGGCCCCGCGTGGAGCGGATGACGCGGGTTCCGTCCGGAGAGCGTACGCAGGTCGGCTACACGTGGGCCCACTACCGCGGTGCCACCCCCGCACAGGACGCCATCCACCTCACCCGCCGGGTCCACCTGGTCACCGAGAACGCCTCCGCAGAGCAGGTCGCCGCCCTGCAGAGCGGCCTGGTGACCGCCACGGACTACCTGATCAACGAGCGCGGCTACCGCCTGCCCCCCTTCCAGCCCGACCGGAGCAGCGGGCAGGCACCCCAAGGCCCCCTGCTCCGGGTCGACGTGCGCTTCGTCGACTCCCCCGCCGACGCCGACTCCGTCGTCACCGTCCGCGACGGCCTGCCCACCCCCGGACAGTCCATGGTCCAGGACACCTGGTACACCGGCGTGCACCCGGCCGCCTACGTCCACGAGATCGTCCACGGCCTCGGCGTCCGCGACGACGCCGCCGACCCCCGCGTCCTGCTCACCCCCGGCGGCCGCGGCGAACAGACCCTCGCCGACGGCGAGTCCAGCCTGATGGACGCCTTCACCGACCCCGCCCGGCAGAACTTCGTCCTCACCACCGACCACCTCCGGCAGATCGCCGACGTCCTCAGCCCCTACCTCCACCACGGCACCACCGCCGACGCCGAACCGGCCGCGAGCACCGCACCGGACACCGCTGACACCCCGCCCCCCGTGGACGTGACCAGGGTGCCTCCGAACGAACGCGACCACCTGGTCCTGGTCCAGGAAGAGCGGGTGTGGCGGTTCTCCGACAGGGCACCGGAGGAGATCTTCCAGATCGGGTTCACCGCCGACGCCCCGCACCGCGTCGTCGGCCTGTGGGAGTGGGCGGACGACAACCCCGCGGCACCGTTCGTCTCCACCACCCGCGATCCCGATCTGTGGTTCGACGGCAAGCGGTACCGCTACGAGATCCGTCCCCTCCTCGATCCCCGCGACAGCGTGGGAATCGACGTGAACGCCACCCTCCAGCGGCTTCGCGAAGAGGGAGTGCCCACCGGTGACGACCCGTACGACCACGAACAGGAGGTCACCTTCACCTACTCCATCCACCCCGCGGCCATCGCCACCGTCTACGACCGCGAGACCGACGCGACCGGCTTCTGGGACCCCGGCCTGCGAACGGTCGTCTGGGTGGACGGCAACCTGGCCCAGGTACACCCGGACGACCTCCCCCACCTGACGCCGGCCGATCGCGAGCAGCCCGTCTACCTGTTCTCCGACAAGTCCCCCGAGGAAGCGCTCGGCGACGAGAACGGGAACGGATTCGACCCCCAGGCCCCCAACCGCTACGTCCCGCTGCGGGACTGGGTCGAGCAGGGCGGGCTTCCCGGACCGTACATCCCGGGCACACACGACCCGAACCTGCCCGAACAGGGCCGCTACCGGTACCAGATCGACCTGACCAGGGGCAGCGCCTCCTACGCCGTGGACGTCAACGCCACGATGGAAGCGGCCGTGCGGGCCGGCGCCCTCCCCCAAGACTGGACACACCCCAGCCCCGGGGACCGGCGGGTGCTCTTGATCGGCAGGGTCGACCTGCCGATGATCGTCGACGTCCACGACACCCGGCCCACGGACCCGCTCGACGCACTCCTCATGGAAACCGACTCCGAGCCGGAAGACGACACGGCCCAGCCCGCGGACCTGGACCCGCTCGACGCACTCCTCATGGAAACCGACTCCGAGCCGGAAGACGACACGGCCGAGGAGATGGACACCGACCTTCCCCCGGCGGTGAACTACGCCATGGTCCCGGACCCGCGCGAGTTCGTCGTCGAGGCCGCCGGGGAACGCCTGTTCAGGTTCTCGCGGAAACCGCCGCAAGACATCTTCCAGAACGGATTCACCGCCGACACATCCGAAGCGGGCCCCACGCTGTGGAACTACGCAGAATCCAACAGCCCCGCTCCGTTCGTGTCGACGACACGCGACATCGACCTGTGGTTCGACGGGTACCGCTACCGCTACGAGATCGACTCGAGCCGCAACCCGGACCCGGTGGGTATCGACCTCAACGCCACCCTCGAAGCGGAACGTCTGGGCAACTATCTCGCCGATGACCAGGTGTCGCCGTACCCGGAAGAGCAGGAGGTCACCTTCACGAACGCGCTCGCACCGACGGCGGTCGTGAGCGTCTACGACCACAAGGGCAAGCGCACGGGCTTCTGGAACCCGGCCCGCAGAGGCGTCGAATGGCTGCCGGGCGACCGCCACTCCCCTGTTCCGGTGGACCTGTCCCTGCTCAACGAGGACGACCGGCCCTACGTGGTGTCCAGTGCCGTCGGAGAACAGCTGTGGCGGTTCTCCGACGAGTCGGAGAACCCGGAGCTGGTCCTGCGGGAAGGGTTCCGGACCGCCGGTTCAGGCGAGAACCCCCGGCTGGTGGACTGGGTGGAGGGCGACCGGTCGGCTTCCTTCGTCTCGACCACGCGGAACCCCGCCCACGACGAGCACGGCAAGCGCTACCGCTACCAGATCGACCCGACCTGGAACCCGGTACCCGTCGGTGTGGATGTCGCGGCCAGTCTCCGCAGACAGCAGCACGCGGGCGTCGTCCCCACCGCGTGGACCCACCCCCGCCCCGCCGAAGACGAGGTGATCTTCCCCGGCTCCCTCGACCACCGGGCCGTCCTCAGTGTCTACGACACGGTCGAGAACCGCACCGGCCGGTACGACCCGGACACGGACACCGTCGAATGGACCGACGGGCAGCACCAGCGACTCACCGAAGCGGAGGAAGGGGAGGTTTCCCCCGACTCCTCCGCCCGCTGGTCCGACCTCAGTGGCTCCGACTCGGGCGACAACACCGACCGGCACGACCCGGACATCGACACCATCCGAAGGATCGACGAGCCGCACCGGCGACCGGAGACCGGGCGCATAAGGCAGCTGATCGACGACCTGATGGGCTCTCTGCAGGCCATCTGGGAGACGGTGCGTACCCAGGGCCGCGCCGCCCTCCGGTGGTTCGCGGAGCTGCTCACGGCCGTACGCGACCGCCTCCACGGGCTGACGCGCCCCGTGGCCCCGCCCGCCCCGGCGGCCGACGGCCACACCCCACCGGTCACCGCGCCCACGCCGGATGACCAGGAGACGCTGCCGGAGGGTCCCCGGCCCGAGACCGGGAATCAGGCCGGGCAGGTGAGCGGGGACGGTATCAGGGGGGCGGAGGCGCCTGAGCCCGCAGCGATGCAGGAGGTGGCGGAGACAGCAGGGACGGACGGTCCGCTGACGCTGCTGGGTTCCGGCGAGGTGGACACCGATCGGTGGCTTCCGTTCGGCTCCCGTTCCGGGCGAGGGGCGGCCGAGGGTCCCGAGGCCTTCGTGCTCACCCCTGACCAGGACGGCGGCCGGCCCCGCGTGGAGCGGATGACGGTGACCCCGTCCGGTGAGCGGACTCGGGTGGGTTACTCCTGGGCCCACTACCGTGGTGCCACCCCCGCGCAGGACGCCGTCCACCTGACCCGTCGGGTGCATCTGGTTGCCCGGGACGCGTCCCCCGAGCAGTTCACCGCCCTGCAGAACGGCCTGCGCACAGCCCTCAACGACCTGGTCAACCAGCGCGACTACCGCCTGCCCGCCCTCCAGCCCGACCAGATCACCGGCCCCGCCCTGCCCGGGCCCCTGCTCCGCGTCGACGTGCAGTTCGTCGACTCCCCCGCCGACGCCGACTCCGTCGTCACCGTCCACGCCGGCCTGCCCGGCCGCGAGCGGTCCATGGTCCAGAACAGCTGGTACACCAACGTCCACCCCGCCGCCTACGTCCACGAGATCGTCCACGGCCTCGGCGTCATCGACGACGCGGCCGACCCGCGGGTGCTGCTCACTCCCGGCGGCCGCGGCGAACAGACCCTCGCCGACGGCGAGTCCAGCCTGATGGACGCCTTCACCGATCCCGCCCGGCAGAACTTCGTCCTCACCACCGACCACCTGCGGCAGATCGCCGACGTCCTGGCCCCTTACCTCCACCACACCACCACCGGCACCGAGCCCGCCCCGGCCCCGCGCACCGAGTCGACGCCCGCCGAGACGGACACCCTCGACACCGCGCCTCCCGTGGACGTGACCAGGGTGCCTCCGAACGAGCGCGACCACCTGTTCGTGGTCCAGGAGGACCGGTTGTGGCGGTTCTCCAACAGGGAACCGGAAGAGGTCTTCCGGAACGGGTTCACCGCCGACTCCCCGGACAGCGTCGTCGGACTGCTGGAGTGGGCGAGAGACAACCCCGGCAGCGCACCGTTCCTCTCCACCACCCGCGACCCGGAAATATGGTTCGGCGGCAAGCGGTACCGCTACGAGATCACCCCTCCCTTCGATCCCCGCGACAGTGAGGGGATCGATCTGAACGCCACCCTGGACCGGCTTCGCGACCTGGGGATCACCGCCGCTGCCAACCCGTACCCCCACGAAGAGGAGGTCACCTTCACCGGCTCCATCCACCCCGCGGCCGTCACCACCGTGTTCGACCGCGAGACCGACGCGACCGGCTTCTGGGAACCCGTCAGCGGGAAGGTCATGTGGCTGGCCGGCAACCTGGCCCAGGTCCACTGGGCGGACCTCTCCCACCTGACGCCGACCGACCCGGATGAACCTGTCTACCTGTTCTCCGACAAGGCCCCCGAGGACGTGCTCCGCGAGGGGCCGGCAGGCGGCTTCGCCGCACAGGAGCCCAACCGCCACCTCCTGCTGCGGGACTGGGTCGAGCGGGGCGGACTTCCCGGACCATACGTCCCGGCCACCCGCGACCCGAACCTGCCCGGCGACAGCCGCTACCGGTACCTGATCAGCCCGGCCATGAACTCCTATTCCTACGTCGTGGACGTCAATGCCACGATGGAAAAGGCCAGGCAGGCCGGCGCCCTCCCGCCGGACTGGACGAACCCCCGCCTGGAGGAGCAGCAGGTCCTCTTCGTCGGCGGAGTCGGCGCCCAGGCGGTCGTGAGCGTCTACGACAGAGCCCTGCACCGCACCGGAACCCCGAGCAGCATCGGCACCGGCCTTTCCTCCGAGGACACCGGCGCCCTCGACTGGATCCCCGGCGACATCGCGCCGGAGGGCCCAGACGTCTTCTCCGTCCAGTTCGGCACGGACAGGCCGGCCGGTGCGAGCTCCCCGGCCACGGACCTCTCCGACGACGACTTCGCCCACCGCAGCCCCATGGATGTCGACTGGGAAGCGGCGCAGGACACGGACCCGGACGTGTCCCCCGCGGTGACCTACTCCAACGTGTCCCCGGACGTCACCGGCCCGTCCACGGGCGGTATCCGCCAGGGCGACGGCGAGGAGCAGTACGCGGCGCGCTCAGCGGAGGCCGGCGGCTCCGTGACCGGGGACCAGGATTCCCCCGGCGGCGTCACCGGTGACGCCGCGTCGGATGTCGGCGACGCGGCCGAGAACCGGACCACGGACGCCGACAGCCCGGCCAGGGTCGTCACCGCGGACCCGGCATACGCCGTGGTGGACCCGTCCGAGGCGCGGCGTCCGGCGGAGGAGACGCGGGACGGTCTGCCGCTCGGCGGTGACGCCGACCCGGCCGTGTGGGACCGTCTGCGCGGACACCTGCGGGGCATCTGGGACGCGATCACCGGGCTTCCGGCGCGGCTCGGCGCCTGGGCGGGCCGCGTCTGGCAGTCCGTCGTGGACCTGCTCAACCGCAACACCCGCCCGCACACCGAGCCGGGTCCCACCCCCGAGCCCGACGCGCCGATTCCCGGCACCATGGAGACCGGCCCCGACACGCCAATCCCCGGCACCACGGAGACCGACCCCGACTCCGACCCCGACACAGCACCCGAGGTGCCCTTCCCCGGCGCGGTGGAGACCGGCCGCGCCCGGATCCGGCCGGTCCAGGACGCACGGTGGGTCGGGGAGCCCTACGGGGGCTGCCTGTGGATCAGGCACTTCGAGGCGCGCCGGTACCGGCTGCCGTCGGGCGAGTTCGGCTCCGTCGCGGCGGTCCGCCTGTTCCTCGACCAGGAACCGGGTCAGCAGATCACCGGGGAGACGCTCACCGAGCTGAGGCAGCGCGCCCAGCAGGGTGTCGACGAGCGGTGGAACACCGGCCACCGGCTGCCCAACGGGGATCTGTTCCGGGTCGACCTGGAGTTCGTGACCGACAGGGATTCCGCGCACCACGTCGTGACCGTGCACTCCGACTATCCGCGTGCCGACCACATGAACTGGGGAACCGACACCGAACCGTACGTGCTGGCGCACGAGGTGGGGCACCTGCTGGGCCTGGAGGACGAGTACCGGGAGGGCGACCGCAACCGCCAGCGCGCCGTGTACGAGGACGAGGGTCTGATGGGCCCCTTCCTGCGGGACGACCGGGGCCGCCCCACGGTGGACAACGACCACGCCGCCGGAGTGGACCTGGGCCGGATGCGGATCGCTCCCCGGTACCTGCGCCAACTGGGGGCGTGGATCGAGGGCGCCCTGAGGACGGCCAGGCTCCGGACCGCGCACGGGGTGGCCTTCTCCACCGAGGACACCCTGCACGCGCGCGCGGACGGGCTGCCCACGCGCGCCCACTTCGCCCTGGACGTGCGCAGGTCGGTGCTCTACGGCGAGGCCCGCACCGGTGGGGGCGGGCGCATCACTCCCCCACCGGCCTCCGACCGTCCCCGGCCGGTGGCGCTGGAGGGCACGGACAGGCCCAACGGGACCTACCGTGCCATGTATCCGGACCTGCACCGGCGAGCGGTACGGGAGAACCTGACCGACCTGATGGCAGGCGATCTCCTGCTTCCGGCTCAGCCGGACCCGGGGCTGATGATGTTCCCCGCGCACTGGACCGAGGAGGACGCGGTCTACGCCGCGGAGCAGGCCTACCTGCACGCCCTGCGGAACGGCACAGTCCAGCCGGTGCCCGGGCGGTCCGGTGTCCACACGTGGCGGGGCGAGTACGCCGGCGTGTGGATCGAGGGAGAGGTCTCGCAGGGGGTCTTCACCGGCTTCCGCCCGAGCGACGACCAGGCCGACACCCTCACTCCGACTCATGCCGCACCCCCCGCGCCTGCCGCCGAAAACCACAGCGGTCCGGTCATCGGCCGCCGTGTGGAGGACCTGGTCCGGTACGGCGACCGCCGCACCCGCACCGGAGCTCACCACGAGCCCGGACTGACGCGGGCGGACCAGATGAGGTTCCACGGTCTGCAGATCAACCGCGGCCAGGAGCATCACAACGGAACGTACGACGCCGAGGTCTTCTTCCTCCACCCCGCGCTCCGCGTGGGTCCGGGCCGCCCGTTCCTGCCCCTGGCATGGGAGCAGCACGTGGACGGGGACCAGCATGTGATGTTCCCTCGCGCGTGGACGCCGGGGACGTTGCTGGACAACGTCGAGAGTGCGCACGGGTCCGCTCTTCAGGCGGGCTCCTTCAGACAGGTCGACGACCGTGGCACGTACCACTGGGTCGGTACGGCCGCGGGCGTCCGCATCGAGGGCCTGGTACGCGACGGCCGGCATCTGGTCTTCCGGCCCACGTACGTTCAACCGCACGTCATCTGGCCCGAGTCCGGGCCGGTCGGCGAGGTGAGGGTTCCCTCGGTGACGGTCGAGAGCGACGACGGCCGAGTGCTCCCCTTCGACATCCGGCACCTGCTGTTCGCCAACGGTCAGCGCGCTGTCGAGTTGACCGTACGGATATATCTCGACCCCGCCCCCGGCACCGATCCCGCATGGATGGACAAGACCTTCGACGCGGTTCGGCAAGCGATGCCCGGTGCCGTCATCCAGGCCGCGAACGTGTCGCAGATGAACGGTGCTCTGGTCGGGCTGACGCTGCTGCGCACCGACGACGTGGAGCAGGCCCATCACACACTGTTCGTGGTCGGGGGCGACTTGGGCCTCATGACCGGTGGAATCGTCGGCTTCCTGCCGAGGGGCACCGAGCTGCGCACTTTCGTCGAGCGACTCGTGAACATGGAGGCGCCGCACGCCGACGCCTGGCGACTGCCCGCCGACGCCGACCAGGAAGACGGACCTTGGGCCCTGAGCCATGCCGTCGAGCGACTCGCATTCGCCGACCCCTTCGGGCGGCCCACCACACTGCGTGAACCCGATCCCTCGCAGAGGGGTGACTGGCCCTCGAACGTCCCGTCGGACGCCCCGTCGGCCCCGCCGGCGGAATCCGATGACCTGGACGAAGCGGGATTCGACCGCCTGTCCCTGCTGATCGCCCCCGGCGCGCCCGCGCGGACGCCCGTCTACCGTCCTGCCCCCGTGAGCACACCGAACGCCCGCCCGGAGGACGAGGCCGCGCCCGAGCCGGGAGCCGGTGAGGAGGCCGGTCAGCCGGAACCGGAGGCACACGACGCCGCCCCGCGCGAGCGGACGCCGGCCCCCTCCCGTATCGAGACGCAGCTCGACACGCACCGCCCGCCCCGCGTGGACCGTACGATGCCGGCACCGTCCGCCGAGGACGGGCCGGTGGTCTTCACCGATGGCAGCCGGCTGCCCGAGTACCTGACGTCCGGATACGGCGACGGGGACGACCGTTCCCGCAGCTACGGCCACAGCCGGGTCGCCCTGCGCGGGCCCGACCTGGTGGTGGCGGAGATCGCCGAGCGTCTCGGCGGCCCGAACACCGAGCCCGGCCTGCGCGAGGCGCTCGACGACCTGCGCCGGGCCATGGACGCCACGCCGCAGGTGTTCGCCGGCGACGGGTACGAGTCTCCGTCCTTCGGCGACCCGACGCGGAGGAAGGCGCTGTGGGTGGTCACCCGTCCGCACGGCAACTGGGAGCGGTTCACCGACGTCCACGCCACCCCCGTCAAGATCGACGCCGCCCACCGCAGCCAGGCCGGCGACGGCCGGACCGGCGTGGGGGGCAGCAAGATGAAGGCCGGGCTGGGCCTGACGGTCGGCCCGCCGTCGGGAGTGGCAGGTTTCGGCCGGATCGGCGTCTCCATGGGCGTCGCCACGTCGCACGAGCACGCCCTGCAGGACCAGACGCTCAGCCAGGTGGAGAGCCGGGCGGCGGAGAGCTCGCACCTGCACCTGGACGACGTGCGCTACGAGGTCACCGTCGTCGGTGCGGCCGCTGACTCCCCGGCGAGGCAGGGCCAGTTCGCCTTCTCGGTGCGCAACGGACTGACCGTGCGGCTCCCCGACAGCGCCACCTCCCGCGCCGAGCCGGGGCGGGTGCCGCAGCGGATGACGCTGGACGAGCACGCCGACTACCGGCTGGTGCACACGGAGGGCTACGGTCCGATCAGGCCGTTGCGGGACCGGCTCGTGGCGGAGATCGGTGCGGAGCCCGGCACCGAGGCGCACGCGTACCTGTCCGCGTTCTTCGGTGCGGAGCACTTCCAGCGGGCCGCCGACCGGCTGGCCAGGGGCGGCGTCGCCACGGAGGTGCTGTTCGACGAGGACGGGGCACCGCTCGGCGCGTTCACCGTGGACCGGGTCGTGCCCGGGGAGGCGGTCCTGCTCACCGAGAGCCAGGTCTTCGAGATGCGCCACACGCTCCAGCAGACCGCCAGGAACGAACGGACGTTCTCCCGCTCGTCCTCCCTCGGCGTCGAGGTCACCGTCGGCCCCAGCGCGGAGCTGGGGATCCTCGGGAAGGCCATGGCCGGAGGCGTCGTCGGCCGGGAGCACACGGTCACGGACAGCAGTGCGTTCGGCGGCTCGGGCGCCCTCAAGGTCGTCGGCCGGGCGAAGAACGTGCCCACCGTCCTGTACCAGGTCCGCAAGACCGTCCACGTGCGGCGGAGCGGCAGCGCGGAGACCGTCCGGTTCGAGACCTGGAGTCTGGACCGGATGACCCACACCGAGGCCCGCCGGCTGGCCGGCTGGGACGACGGCACCACCCTGCGCACCCGGCACGGCAACGAGCCCCGCCCCCCGGCGTACCTGACCGGCGACCGCCCCGCCCTGCTGGGCATGAGCAGGCCCGAGGAGTTCCGCTGGGAGGACGGTGAGAAACCGGCAGGCGCGTCGAAGGGCTGGCTGGAAACCTTCACCGACCAGGTGGTCCGGGCGGCCGCGGAGCGGTACCCGGGCGTCCTGGCACCCCTGGAGGCGTTCACCGGTCCGGCCGATGCCCGCTGGCGCGACCGGGAGCACTTCGTCATGGCGCTGCAGAACACCCTGCGGGTGCGCAACGCCCTGTCCCACCACAGCGTGGCCGGCAACCTGGGCGTGATCACCACCACCGGGCTGACCATCCCCCTGGACGTTCCGCGCGCCACCTGGACACGCTCGCAGCTCACCCTCCGCGTCGGCGGCGAGCTGACGCAGCGGCGCTACGAGGGGACCCAGAACGACCTGATCCTGCGCACCAGCGCCCCGGGCACCGCGCGACTGGACGGCTCCTCGTCGGTGAACGACACCACGAGCTGGGGCCTGGAGGGGCGGAGCGGGGTCACGGACCACGCCACCGTCTCGGCCCGCGCGATCTGGGGGCGCAGCCGGGGCCGCGGCACGCAGTACGGGGCGAGCGTGTCGTTCGAGCCGCTGGCCGCCAGCGCCCGCCCGTCCCACCTGCACAGCTACCGGCTGAGCCTGACGGTGGCCGTCGAGGGCTTCGCCCGCTACCGCTCGGTGCCGAGAGCCCTGTCGCTGGGCGCCCTCGGCGCGCGGCCCCAGGAGAGCCGGGACCTGATCGGGGGCACGGCGGGCATGCCGTTCACCGGCCGCGTGGTGCTGGCCGTACCGGACGAGCACACGCTCCCCGCGCTCGACTCCGTACCGGAGGAGCGGGCGGTGGGCGAGCCCGCGTCCGTCACGCACGGACCCGACTCCGACTCCGTCGGCGAGAGCCGACCGTCGGACGCCGGCACCGAGCCGGCGGCGGACGAGCAGACAACGCCGGACACAGAGATGGCGGCGGACGAGCAGACAGCGCCGGACACGGAGACGGCGCCGGGCGCCGAGTCCGAGGAAGACGCGGAGTCCACACCGGCCGCCAACTCGGCGCCGGGCGCGGACTCGGCGCCGGGCGCGGACTCGACGCCGAACGCCGAGTCCGCACCGGCCGTCAACCCGGCACCGGACGCGGAGTCCGCGCCGGACGCCGAGCCGGTCGTCCCCTTCGAGGTCCTGAGCCAGGCCCGGGCGCGCGCTCTGCTGGACGGCGTACCGGACCTCGGTGACGAGGCGGCGGGCGAGGCCCGGGAGTGGGACGTGTTCCGCGGGCACGCCCATCAGACCGTGAGCGTGGGCTCGCCCCTGGCGCTCGCCGGTGCCGCCCAGAACCTCATGGCAGGGCTGTCCGGCGGCGCCTGGCACTTCACGCGGACCGGGGCCGTCCCGCACGACGCCATGGTGCGGCTCTTCCAGTCGCAGGCCCTCACCAGCGGCTTCGACCAGGCGTCCGGTCCTGCCGGCTCCCGGGCGACGTTCTTCGCCGAGGGCCTGCTGCGGCACCGGGTGGCCGAACTGGTGCACCAGGTCCGGGTCCAGGACCTGCGCGTGA
This sequence comes from Streptomyces sp. NPDC031340, assembly GCF_055569945.1. Taxonomy (NCBI): domain Bacteria; kingdom Bacillati; phylum Actinomycetota; class Actinomycetes; order Kitasatosporales; family Streptomycetaceae; genus Streptomyces; species Streptomyces sp. NPDC031340. The sequence goes on along the minus strand of NZ_JBVIIE010000059.1, from coordinate 36,112 downwards.
TCTCCAAGCCCGCCAAGATGGGCACCGAGCTCGCCATCGGCAGCGACCTGAACATCGCGGGATCGGTCACCACGGGCAGCAGCTTCGCCCTGGCCCTGACCGCTGGCGGCAGGTACCGCACGCACCCCGGCGGCACCGAACTCATCTCGACGCACGGCCTGCGCTACGGCCGGGGCAGCTCGCGCACCGAGACCACCAGCGTGATCCGTACGGTCACCTCGGACGCCAACGCCGACGACGGCGGCCACAAGGTCCTGGTGGCCGGTGACGCGCGGCACGACATCGCGGGTTCCGTCCACCTCGAGGGGCTGCTCCGCCCGCTGCTCACGCCGTTCCACCGCGGCGGTCCGGCCGGCGTCCGGCTCATCCTCCCGGACAGCTACCTCGGCCACCTCGGGGAGAAGACGGCCCACCGGCTCGGACTGCTCCGGGACGGCCTGGGCGAGGTGCCGCTGTACACGTCGCACGAGTGGACCACCAGCACGTGGTGGCACGACCACCCGTTCGGCTCGTACCCCGTCAACTCCCTGGACGCCACCCAGGTGCTGACCGACTTCGACCGGCAGCTTCAGGCCTGGCGGGTCGGGGACACGGACCGTGAGCGGGTGCGCTCCCTGGTGACCCCCCGCGCCCTGCGGGCCCTGCGGGAGCAGATGACCAGCGGCGGCAGCACGGGGCGTACCCGGGTCGGCCGCTGGATCATGGGAGTCCGCCTCGGCAGCCGCATGGGCAGCCTGCGCGTCGAACTGGTCGCCGGGGAGTCGCGGTTCGACGGCCTCGACCACGGCGTGAACATCGAGGACACCCGGATCGCGACCGTGACGGAGGCGCGCGGCGGCTCGACGGGCAGTTCCAGGGCCTACGGTGTCGGCATCAACGAGACCGTGCTGACGGTCCCGTCGAAGCGGGACCCGCGGCCGGGTGAAGTCGCGTCGGTTCCGGCGACGTTCGACGGGTCGGTCGTCTCCTCCGAGCAGACGTCGAGGAACCTCTCCCGCACGCAGACCCGGACCCAACGGTTCTACGCCCGCGAACCGCACGCCCAGTACCGCACCGGATACCGGCTCCGGCTGACGCTGGACACGGGGCAGGGCACGCCGATCCACGAGGAGAACACGGTCGGGACGCTGCGCGAGTACGTACCGCTCAGCATGACCGCTCCGGGCCGGCGGCCGGCGTCGGCGGACGACCCGCTCGGTCCGCCCGCCGTGGCCCGGCCGCCGCGGACCGTCACCCGATGGACCCAAGGCGTCACCGAAGGTGAGATCGAAACCTGGCGGTCCACCGGGCTCCCGGACGGCACCCGCGGCCCCTTCCGGCCGCCCGCCGTCGGCTGGATGGTGCGCAGGGTCGTGGGCACCGACACCCTGCGGCAGGCCGCCAGCCTGGCGCTGGGCGAGGCGTACGGGAATTCCGTGGCCCCCGACGGTGACGGTTCGCGCGAGCTCGCCGGTGCGCAACTGGACGCGGCCGCGGAGCGTGCCTCCCGTGCCGGGCTCACCCGCCCCGGTACCGCGGCGGCGCTCGCGCTCGACAACGCGACCCAGGACGCCGCGCTGGCGGCCTTCTTCGAGGAGAGCGGCACCGCCGAGGGCTACACGGTCCCCGGCCTGCACGGGGAGGGAAGCGCTCGCGGCGACTTCCGTCTCTACTCCAGGCCGGACCTGAGCGGGGCCACGCTGCTGGCGGTGGTGCCGGAGAGCACGATGGAGGTCGCGGAGCGGGACACCGGGGCCGCGAGCCAGGCCCGGTCCCGCACGAGCGGATACGACGCCACCCTCGGCGCGGCAGCGGTCGTGGCCGCCGACACCGTCGGGTCGCTCGTGCCCGCCGGGAACCTCGCGGGACCCAACGTCTCCGCCACCGACCGCTGGACACGGGGCACCGCGGACGGCGCCCAGCTCACCGAGAAGCCGGCCCGCCGGAGTTTCGTGTTCGCGGTGCCGACCGACTGGCTCGGCGTCGCCGAGGTGGAGCGTTCCCGTCATCTGTTCGGCCGGGTCCACCGCGTCCGGGCCGTCGAGGCACGGACACAGCTGATCACGGTGGTGCACGAGGACACGGCCCGCGAGCTGGGCCTGATCGACGAGGCGAACTTCCCGTCCCGGGTCGCGGACGCCTGGAACCTGGTCACCAAGGCGTCCAAGGCCTGGATCGCCGCCGACGAGGCCTACTGGAAGAAGCGCCGCACGCTCGCCGACCAGCCGGACACCACGCCGGAACCGGCCGGCGGCGACCCGGTGGACGTGGTGAAGCAGCAGCTCCTGCGGCCTCTGCTCGACGAGGCCGAGGCCGCCGCCGCGGAGTTCCACCGGGTCCGGGCCGCGGCGGACCGGCTCACCCGCTGGCACCAACTGCCCGCCGAGCCGGCACGGTCCGGTGAACCGGAGCGGCGGCAGGGCCTCACCGAGCCCCCGCCGGTGGTGTACCGGGCGCCCCGGCAGGACGGGGCGAGCCCCGGTGCGCCGGCCGCCCGCTTCACCTCGCCCGACGGGACGCCGGACCGGCTGGTCTCGCCCGAGGGCGTGTTCTACACCGTCCATGACGTCCCCGCCGACGGCGACGGGTTCTTCCACGCCTTGGCCGAAGGGGTGTACCACGCGTCCCCGGAGGAGTTCGGGCACTGGGCGACCGCGGCGGACCGTCAGGAGATCGTGCGCGACCTGCGGGGCCGGCTCGCCGACGAGCTGGACGACACGCGCGACGACGATCTGCTGTCCTTCACGTCTCCCGACACGAAGGACAGGTTCGACGACGCGGAACTGCGGGAGAGCGGCGTGGACTTCGCGCCGGAATCGCCCGAACGCCGCGAGTTCGAGTCCTCGGGCCACATACCGCTGCACGCCGAGCTGCCGGCCGGACAGCGCGCCGCCCTCGCACGGGCACAGCTGCTGCGTTCCGGTGCCGCGGCGAAGGACGCGGGCTGGGACCACGGCGCGGCCGACCTGCTGCCCGCGCTGGCCGCCCGGCACTTCGGGGCGCGGATCACGGTCGTCCGCGCGGACGGCGCCTTCCAGGACTTCACGCCGCCGTCCGGGATGCCGGACGCAGCGGGCGCGGAGCGGGAGGCGGAGCAGGAGGAACTGCCGCGCTTCGTGCTCCAGTTGAAGGACCGGCACTACCGGCCGGCGCTCCCCGCCGGAGAGGACCGGCGAACGCCCGCGCTGCCCGCGCCGTCGCCCGCGCCGTCGCCCTCGCCCGCGCCGTCGCCCGCGCCGTCGCCCGCGCCGTCGCCCTCGCCCGCGCCGTCGCCCTCGCCGTCGCCCTCGCCCGCGCCGTCGCCCTCGCCCGCGCCGTCGCCCTCGCCCGCGCCGTCGCCCGCGGCGGACAGCGCCCCCGAGGCCGTCGCGCCCCAGGCCGTCCGGCCGCCGCGGCCCGCGCACGGCTCCGTGCCGTGGACGGCGGGCTCCGGCGCCTGGCGCCCCGCCTTCACGCCGGGGCGGGCGCCGTCGCTGACCGGCCCGGACGGCACGGTCCACAGCCTCGTCGCGCCCGAGGGCGACGGCAACGGCTTCTGGTCAGCCGTCGCCGACGGCCTGCCGGGGCTCACCGGCGAGGAACGCGCCCTGTTGCCGGCCGGGTCGGCCGCTGCCCGCCCGGGCGGCGACCCGGGTGCGGTCGCCCCCGGGAACGGTGTCTGGGACGACGCCACCGAGCAGACGGCGGCCCGGTACGCGGCCGACGTGCTGGGCGCCGACGTCACCGTGGTCGGAGAGGACGGCACCGTCCGCACCCGCGCCACCGGCGACCGATCGGACGGGCGCCCGGTGGTCCTGTACCGGAGGGGCGGGGAGTACCTGCTGGCCCGGCCGGACCGTGGGACCGGCGACGGTTCCCCGGCCGCGCGGCGCGACGGGACCGGTCACGCTGCTTCCGTCGGGTCCGACAGCGGGACCGAGGCCGCGCGCGACTCGGCGGACGCCGCTGCGATGGACGGGGCGGAGGAGGATCCCGCCGCCACTCGACCGCGGAGCGACGCCACCGACGCCGGCCCGGACGAGCTGACACCGGACGACGCCACCGACGCCACCGACGCGGGGGCCGAAGCCGCGGAAACCTCCCAGGCCGAGGCAGCCCCCGAGGCAACGGCGGCCCCCGAGCCCCCGCACACCTCGGAGGCCAAAACCGCCCCCGGAGTCACCGCGACCGCCGAAGCCATGGCGGTGCCCGAAGCCACGGACGCCTCCCAAGCCGACGCCGCCCCCACCCTCGCAGCGGTCCCCGATCCCGCACCCACCGCCGAAGCCAAGAATGCCAACCAAACCACCCCCGAAGCCATGGAGGTCCCCGAAACCGCCGAGGCCCCTCCCGCGCCGGAGTCCGACGCCGAGCAGGATGTCGCCGCCGAGCTCCGTACGCTGCTCGACTCCCCGGAACTGCTGGCCACACCGGTGGCGCAGCACGACGTCGAGGGGCTGGCGTACGGTTCCAAGGCCGCAGCCTTCTGGCAACTGTCCCCGGGACAGCAGCGACTTGACGAGCTCGGGCTCAGTGCGGAAGATCGCGAACGCCTGCTGCGCCGGAACCTGGCGCTCTTCGCACCTGAAGTACAGGCCGCCTTCACCCGGTTGACCAGCCGCCGACAGCCCGGAGCGTCCCACTGGGATGGGCCGGCGGACCCGGCCGACCCCGCTGCCGCGGCATCAGCCGTTGCCGCAGCGGACACCTGACGGCGCCTCGGCCACAGGATCGCCGCACCCTCCACACCGTCCCTGTCCTACCCGAGAAGGAAACATGACCCCTTCGCAGCCCCAGGAACCGCAGAGAACCCCTGACCGGCCCGGCACCCCGGCACAGGGACCGGACGCCGCCGCGGCCGGGACCGCCGAGGCCGTTGAGCCGGCCGGGGCCGCGTCGCCCTCGTCGGCCCCGGCCGCTCCGGCCACCCCGGAGGAGCCGGCGGAACTGTCGGAGCCGGCCACCGTCGCCCTCCCCGGTCCCGAGCCCGCGGCACACGGCGCGTCCGGTCAGGCCCTGCTCCCCGAGGCCACCGGCGGGGCTGTGGGCGAGGCCGCGGAGGAGCCGGAGACGGAAGCTGCCGGTGCCGGCGCCGGCGCCGCTCCCGAGGCCGGCACCGCGGAAGCGGGGACCGCCGCCGCGGCCGGCGGCGAGGAGCCGGAGGAGGCCGAGGCGGCCCCCGCGGGGATGCCCGAGCCGGCGCCCGCCGCCCCTGCGGGACGGCCGCACAAAAGCATGCTGGCCGGAGCCGCCATGGTCGGGGCGCTGCTGCTGGCCGTACCGTTCCTGGTGGGCGGCGATGACGACGGCAGCCGCACCCAGGCGGCCGGAGCGACCCCCGGTACCGTGCTCGGAGGCCCCGGCGAGGACGGTTACGGTGCCATCGGATCGGCGTCCCCGACCACCGGAGCCGGACCCGCAACGCGCGGCACGTCCGGCAAGGACTCCGGGTCGCACGACGCCGGGCGCCCGGACACGCACGCCCAGGCCGACGAGGTCACGTCCACCGGCGGAAAGGGCGCGCAGGGCGGCGACAGCGGCAACGGCGCCAAGCACACGAGCACCGGGAAGACCACCAGTCACACGACGGGCGGCCAGGCCGGCGGCTCCACGTCCGGGAAGACGGACACCACCAAGACGTCCTCGGACAAGACGTCGTCCGGCACGACCGACAAGAAGACGTCGTCCGGCGGCGGTTCGTCGACCACGACCCCCGGCGTCTCCATCCGGAGCTACGCCTCCGGCCGCTGCATCGACGTCACGGGCTCCGGGGGCGACGGCACACCGCTGCAGATCTGGGACTGCACCGGCGCCTCGCAGCAGACCTGGCGGTTCATGGCGGACGGCACGGTCCGGGCCCTCGGCCTGTGCATGGACGTCGCCTGGGGCGCGACCGGCAACGGCGCGGTGATCCAACTGGCCAGGTGCAGCGGCAACCCCGCCCAGCAGTTCCGGCTCAACGCCGCGCACGACCTGGTCAACCCGCGGGCGGACAAGTGCGTCGACGTGAAGGACCGCGGCACCGGCAACGGCACCCGGCTGCAGCTGTGGGACTGCAACGGCGGAAGCAACCAGAAGTGGAGCGCGGGCTGACCGGCCGGACGCTCCGATGCCCTCGCTGACAACGCCCGAGTAAAGGAACGACATGACCGCGTCGCAGCTGCGGGAACTCGTCGAGTTCGCCCGCCGCAACTCCCCCTACTACCGGGACCTCTATGCGCAGGTGAAGACGGACGGGAACCTGCGCCTGGAGGATCTGCCCGTCATCGACCACTCAGGCTTCTGGGCGGCCAACACCACCCACGGCAACCGGGTGCTGACCAGCCGCCAGCTGGAGGGCGTCGTGTTCCGGACGGGCGGGACCACCAGCCGTCCCAAGCTCACCGTCTTCACCCGTGCCGAACTGCACGCCATGGCGCGGCTGTGGGCGGACGGATGCACGGCGGCCGGCCTGCGTCCCGGCGACCGCGTCGCCAACCTCTTCTACGCCGGCGAGCTCTACGCGAGCTTCCTGTTCAACACGCTCGCCCTCCAGGAAGCCTCCGTCCCCGCCGTCCACCTGCCGATCGCGGGCAGCCCCTCACCCGAGGTCGTGGCGGAGACGATGGCGGAACAGCAGGCGACCGTCGTGCTGGCCACGCCCACGACCCTCGCCCGCGTCGCGGCACACTTCGTCGCCCGAGGGGAGACGCTGGCGTCCGTCCGCCTCTTCCTGTTCAGCGGTGAGGCCTTCCACGAGGATCAGCGGCCTCTGCTCACGAAGGCGTTCCCCCACGCGGACATCCGCTCGCTGGGGTACGCGTCCGTGGACGCCGGTGTCCTCGCCGCCCCGGTCGAGGGCGAGCCGGACACGCGGGTGCACCGCGTGCACCGGCCGCACAAACTGGTGGAGATCGTCGACGAGCACACCGGCGAACCGATCCGTGAGCCGGGCCGGCCGGGACTGGTGCTGGCGACCGATCTGGTCAGGCGCCTGATGCCGGTCATCCGCTATCCCGTGGGAGACGTGGCGGAGTGGGTGGACCACGCGGACGGGCGTTTCCGCCTGCTGGGGCGCTCCGAAACCGGCGCGAGGGTCGGACCGATGACCGTCTACCTGGAGGATCTGCGGGCCGTGGTCGACGAGGTGTCGGGCGAGCAGCTGATCTCGGGTATGCAGGCGGTGCAGCGGCGCCGCGACTCCAAGGACGAGCTGGTCCTGCGGATCGCCGGTGAGATCCAGGACCCCGAGCGGTTCGCCGACCAGGTCGTCTCCCGCTTCGGCGAACTCCGCCCGGCCTTCGGTGAGCACGTCGAAGCGGGAATGATCCACCCGCTGACGGTCGAGCACGTTCCGCTGGAACAGCTCGCCGTCAACCCGCGCAGCGGCAAGCTCGTCCGACTGCTCGACCAGCGTTCCGGCTGAGCGGGCCACGCCGACCTCCTGGCGTCACCTCGATGACGCCAGGAGGTGTACGGCCGTCTCCGGCACCGCGAGCCGAGCACTCCGCAGAGCGCCCCGCCGGGCCACCGTGCGGCCCAACGGCCCGGCGGCCCGGCGCCCCGGCGGCCTTACGACCGGTCAGCGGCCGGTCAGCGACCTGTCAACGGCAGGTCAGCGGGCCGGGCCGGGGTCCAGGGCCGGGTCGTCCATCGGGGCGCACAGCACCGTCACCTCCTCCAGCTGACGGAAGGAGATGTTCAGCGCGTGCAGAAGGGCGAGGGTCTGGAGGAAATTCCCCGGCCACTCGTTCTTTTCCTCGGCCCTCGCGTAGTCGTGGACCTGCATTCCGATGTCGCGGGCCAGCCTCGCCACGGTGAATTGCCGGGCGAGCCGCAACTCCGCCAGGGTGCGGGGCTGCGCTATTCCCATCAATTCGGTGGTCCGGCACCACAGCACATCCGCCAGAGCGAACAGTTCGCCCTCGGTGGGGCGGTGAGTTCCGCGCTCCCAGGCGGCGACCGTGTCGGTGTCGACGGGAGCGCCGACCAATTTCATCTGCCGTGCCACGTCGAGCGTTGAAATACCTAAGCACTGCCGCGCGGAGACGGCGGCTGCCGGACGGAAGGGAGGCCGATCCATTACTCGGTCTTTCCTTAGTGTGCGGGGGGTGGGGGGTTGTGCTCACGGGTGTCACGTGGTTGCCGGACCCCTGGGCGCACCGTCGACCACGACGTCGTCCGCGCTCAGTGAACCGCCGGGGGGAGGAACCTGCACGAGAGTAGGGCCCAACCGACGTGAGAACGCTCTCAATTGAGGGACATCTGAGCTATTGGTCCTACAGACTCTGCACGTTCGTACACCCCGGTGCCGTCCCCGGCGCGCGTGACGCCGCGGCCGCTCACCGGTCTCCGGGGCCGGAATCACGCGTCTTCCCGCAGGCGGGAGGAGTGATCCCGGTCCGCTCGCCGACCGCCGCGGCCCGGGGGTCCAGGTCCGGTCCCGACCGCAGCATGGACAGCAGCGGAGAGGGCAGCGTGACCGCGTCCCCGTCCGCGTATCCCAGCGCCTTCAGCGCGTCACCGGAGGTCACCCGGTACTTCACGCCGTCCTCGGCCACCAAGTACGTCGTGCCGCCCACCGCCGTGCCGCCCGCGCCCAGCGTGCGCACCAGGGCCGCGTGGCCCGGCCGGACCACGACGGTGTCCACCGGCAGGCACGCCTCCGCCGACTCGCCGGGCGCCGACTGGGCCGCGGGGGCCAGCCCGTCCCGGGTCGCCAGGACGGTGCTGACGCGCACCACCCCGTCCACCGCCTGCACCCGGGCGCATGCCGTGAGACCGTCCGGCACGTCGGCCACCCGGGGCGGGGAGTCCGGGAGCCCCGCGGAGTCGGCGGACCCGGACGACCGGGCGCCGGGGGCGAGGTGGTCCCGGAGCACGTCCGCGCCCAGCGGCTCGGCCTTCGGAGAGCGGCCGCCGTAGGCCTTCTCCCGGGTCGCCGGATCCCCGAGGACCAGCGCCGCCCCGGTGGCCGTGAGCGGGGTCAGGCCGTCCTTCCGCAGCAGGTAGTACTTGGCCTCCGAGCCGGGCACCCGCACCACGTACACCCGGCCCACGGTGCCGCGTTCGCCGCCCAGCGACGGCCCGGCGTCGCCCCGGCCCGGCACGGCGGGCGGGGCGAGGTCGGGGCCGGGGACCATGGCGTCCAGGAACGCGGCGGACACCGGGCGCGGTGTGACGGAGCCGTAGCCCAGGGAGACGGCCGCGCCGGAGGCCCGGTCCAGCCGGAGCCGGCTGCCCCGCCAGACCAGGTAGGCCGTCTTGTCCGGACCGCTCACCAGGAGCGCCTGGTCGTCGGCCATCGGCCGGCTCGGCACGGGGGCGCCGGCGACGAGGGTGGTGACCGTGGCGGAGCCGGAGCCGGAGCCGGAGCCGGCGGACCGGGGGGCCGAGCAGACGTGCCAGGCGCCGCCGTCCAGGTCCTTCGCGCCCGGCACGGAGTCCGGGGCCCCCGGTATGCCGACCGGGGTTCCGACGGGCGTGCCGCGCAGCGAGGCGGCGCGCACATCGGTGGTCTTCAGGTCGCCCGCGCCGATCAGCAGGGCGGAGGCGTAGTTCCGCACCGGCCTGAGCCGGCCGTCGAGGTACAGGTAGCGGCCGCCGGTGTCCCGGTTGACGATCAGGGTGTCCGAGGCCCGCCACGAGTCGTCGCCGCCAGGCGAGATCAGCCCGTACACCACCGCGCCGGCGCCGACGAGCGCGGCGACGAGGACACCGACGGCCGCGCCCCGCGTGGTGCGGGCCAGCGGGCTCTCCGGGGCGTCCGGATCGGCGAGCAGCATTCCGGAGGTGAGCCTGCCGATGGCGAAGGCATGGGCCTGGACCTGGTCGCGCTTGGACTGCATGGGATGGAGTGCCCTTTCCGTTCTCTGTGCGGTTCGGCCGTCTTCGGCGAGGGAGCGGACGCCGCCTTCGGCGACGTACCGGGTGGTGGCGGCTGCCCGACAGGCGGCCGGCCGGACGTACGAGCGCGCGCGGCCCGCCGGACGTGCGCGGCGGCCCCTGCCGGGGCGTCCGCGGCGGCCGGCCGGGCGTGCGCGGCGGTCAGCCGGACGCGCCCGTCGGGCGTGCGCGGTGGTCAGCCGCCCAGGGCCCGGAGGGCGCCGAAGACTCCGAGCACCCACAGCGTCAGCGGCAGCAGGGCGATCGCCAGCAGCGACTGCAGCAGTTCCGCCGCGCGGCCCCAGTACGGCAGCATCCGCCGGCCCGGCACCGTCCAGGAGGCGACGGCCAGCACCGCGGCCAGCGCCAGGAGCCCCGCCACCAGCCCCGGGCGGTCGGCCGGGGAGAGCCGTGCCGCGGCGGCGACGACCAGCAGGAACCCTCCCCACAGGCCCGGGACGACCAGCGCCAGCCGCTGCCACACGTTGACCATGCCGCGGCCGTGCAGCAACAGCAGCAGCGACAGCACGACCCCGGTCAGCACCGCCGGCAGGCCGGACTGCCGGGCGAGGGCGGCCAGGCAGCCGGCGCAGACGGCGCCGGTCGCCGCGTACAGGGCGGTCATCCAGGCGCCGGCGAGTTCGGTCCGGGTGGCGACGTCGCCGCCGTCGTAGGGGTCGATGCCCTCCTGCAACTGCTGCGCGCTGGTGGGCAGCGGGGGCATCCGCAGGCCGGCGAGGCGGAAGGACAGGGTGGGGACGAAGGCGCCCACGATCACGGCCACCGCGGCCATCGCGGCGCCCGCGCCGTCCACCGGTACGCCGGCGACGCTCACCAGGGCCCCCGCGCCGGCGGAGGCGACCGCCACCACGGCCGTCGCTATGAAGAGCGGGGTGTACACGGCCGTAGCGGCCACCGCCAGCGTCGCCCCGCCGGCGGCCGTCGCGCCCGCGGCCAGCAGCCGCGCGCCGAGGACGTGGTGCGCGTGCGGGCCGGAGAGGTCACCGCCGGGCAGCAGCCAGCCGGCCAGTGCCAGGGAGGGCACCGCCAGCAGGCCGAGGGTCGCGCCCGCCGCCGCGTCCCCCACCGCACGGCTGGCCGAAGCCGCCCCGGCCAGCAGCAGCAGACCGGCCACGGCGGCGGTCACCGCACGGGCGGCGACCGGCCCGCCGGGCCAGGCCAGCACCCCCAGCGCGGTGAGCACGCAGACCGCCACGGCCGCGCGGAACAGCCGGCGGCCGGCCTCCGGACCCCAGCCGTGCAGCCGTTCGCGGGTGACCTCGGCGATCCCGTCGACGAGGTCGTCCAGCCGCACCTCGGGCAGCGCGTCGGCGTGCGGACGCAGGTGGAGCACCTCGCCGTCCTTCAGGTCGAGCGACTCCAGGGTGGCCTCGTCGTCCAGCGGAGCCCCGCCCAGCCGTTGCAGCACCCAGCCCCCGTGCTCCAGGCCGTTCTCCTCCAGTTCCTCGCCGGAGTAGCGCAGTACGGCGGGCAGCAGATCGGCGACGGGGACGTCGGCGGGGACGGCCAGGTCGATGGTCCTGGCCGGGGCACGGACGGTGAGGTGGCACAGCGACGCCACCGGGCTGTCAGTCATTTGAGGGCCACGCTTCCCAGGAATGTCATCGGCGTACTTGGTATTGGCAGTTGAACGGATGCAGACTACTGACACCCCGAAGCATTCGTGAACGCCCCGGGTATTCAGCGCTCTTGGTCCGGTCCATGAGTAGCGCGCCACGGTTAGGAGCCAGTTCTTGAGTGTCGTCCTATTCCGCCGCCCGGCCCGCAGGCGCGGGCCGGAAATGCCCGAGGGCGAATTGGCCCTCCAGGAGCCGCCGACCCTGCCGGAAACGGTTCCGGACAATTCGGCGGTCTGGACCTACCTGCCGATGGGCATGATGTCCGCCTCCATGATGCTGGCGTTCCTGCGCCCCGGCGGAAGCGGGGGCGCGCTGATGTACGTGGCGCTGGGCGTCATGGTCCTCGGCTCCGCCCTGATGGTGGTCGGCCAGGTGATGCGCAGGAGCGGCGAGCGCAAACAGCGGCTGCGCGGCGAGCGCCGGGACTACCTGCGCTACCTGTCGCAGACCCGGCGCAAGGTCCACCGGGCGGTCGTCGAGCAGCAGTTGGCCCTCGCCTGGCGTCATCCCGAGCCCAGGACCCTGCGTTCCATGGTGCGGACCACCCGGCTGTGGGAACGGCGCACCCGGGACGAGGACTTCGCCGAGGTGCGGGTGGCCGTCGGGGACCAGCAGCTGGCGATGCGGCTGGCTCCGGTGTCCGCCAAGCCGGTGGAGGACCTCGACCCGATGTGCGCGCACGCGCTGCGCCGGTTCATGCGGGCCTACAGCACGGTGCCCGAGCAGCCGATCGCGCTGTACCTGCGCTCCTGGGCCCGGGTGCTGCTGCGCGGCGACGAGGCGGCGGTACGCGGCCTGGTGCGGGCCGCGCTGTGCCAGCTCGCGGTGTTCCACGCCCCGGAGGACCTGTGGATCGCGCTGTGCGTCAGTGACGAGCGGCGCGCGGAGTGGGACTGGGTCAAGTGGCTGCCGCACAACCTGCACCCGTACGAGCAGGACGGCGCCGGGCCCACCCGCATGGTGGCCGGCGACCTGAACGGCCTGGAGGACCTGCTCGGCGTGGAGTTCACCGAGCGGCCCGCCTTCGACCCGGACGCGGTTCCCGGCCGTGACGAGCCGTTCACCGTGCTCGTGGTGGACGGCGGCCGGGTACCCGCCGGGCACCGGCTCGACGGCAACGGCCTGCGCAACGTCGTCGTGCTCGACCTGTCGGAGACGCTGCGGTGGCGGCCGGGACGCACCACGCTGCGGCTGGACGTGCGGCCGGACGGGATGCGGCTGGTGCGCACCGACCGCAGCCGCAAGGAGCAGTCGACGCTGCTGGGCCGCCCCGACGCGGTCGGCACGGCCGGCGCCCGGGCGCTGGCCCGGATGCTCGCGCCGTACCGGATGAACCTGACCGCCGAGGCCGCCGAGCCGCTGTCCACGGACACGGAGCTGACCACCTTGCTCGGCATCTCCGACCTGCGGCGCCACGACGCGGCGGCGCTGTGGCGGCGCAGCACGGGCGCGGCCCGGCTGCGTGTTCCGGTCGCGGTGGGCGCCGACGGGGCCCCGGTCGAACTGGACATCAAGGAGTCGGCGCAGGGCGGCATGGGCCCGCACGGCATGCTGATCGGCGCGACCGGCTCGGGCAAGAGCGAGCTGCTGCGCACCCTGGTGGTGGCGCTCGCGCTGACCAACTCCTCGGAGACGCTGAACTTCGTCCTGGTGGACTTCAAGGGCGGGGCCACCTTCCTCGGCCTGGAGGAGCTGCCGCACACCTCGGCGGTGATCACCAACCTGGCGGACGAGGCGGCGCTGGTGGAGCGCATGCGGGACGCCGTCCACGGTGAGCTGATACGACGTCAGGAGCTGCTGCGGGCGGCCGGCAACTACACCTCCGCGCTGGACTACGAGAAGGCCCGCGCCTCGGGAACGCCCCTGGCGCCGCTGCCGAGCCTGTTCATCGTGGTCGACGAGTTCAGCGAACTGCTGGCCGCGCACCGGGACTTCATGGACCTGTTCGTGATGATCGGCCGGCTGGGCCGGTCCCTCGGTGTGCACCTGCTGCTGGCCTCGCAGCGCCTGGACGAGGGACGCATGCACCAGCTGGAGAGCCACCTGTCGTACCGCATCGGTCTGCGCACCTTCTCGGCCATGGAGAGCCGTGGGGTGCTCGGGGTCCCGGACGCCTACCAGCTGCCGTCCCAGCCGGGCGCCGGGTTCCTGAAGAGCGGCGTGGAGGCGCTGACCCGGTTCCGGGCGGCGTACGTGTCGGGGGCGTACCGGTCGCGCGGGGGCGCGGTGGTGCGGGCCCGGGTCGCCAGCCAGGTGGTGCCGTGGACCGCGGACTACGTGGTGCCGCGCTCACCGGCCGCGCTGCCCGAGCCGGAGCCGGAGGCGGCGGCGGAGGAGGAGGACGAGAACGCGCCCTCGCTGCTGTCGGTGGCCGTGGAGCGGCTGCGGGACGCCGGCCCGCCGGCGCTCCAGGTGTGGCTGCCGCCGCTCGACCTGCCGCCCACCCTCGACGGACTGCTGCCCGGCCTGTCGGAGGACCCCGAACGCGGTCTGGTCTGCGCCGCCTGGCCGGGAGTCGGCCGGCTGCGGGTACCGGTGGGTGTGGTGGACAAGCCGTTCGAGCAGCGGCGTGACCCGCTCGTGGTGGACCTGTCCGGAAGCGGCGGGCACATCGCGGTGGCGGGCGGTTCGCAGAGCGGCAAGTCGACAGTGCTGCGCTCCCTGATCGCCGCTCTGGCGCTCACCCACACCCCGCGCGAGGTGCAGTTCTACTGCCTGGACCTGGGGGGCGGAACGCTGGCCGGGCTGGCCGGGCTGCCGCACGTCGGCGGCGTGGCGAACCGGCTCGACACCGAGCGGGTGGGCCGTACGGTGGCCGAGGTGAACACCCTGCTCAACCAGCGTGAGCAGTTCTTCCTCGACCACAGCATCGACTCGATGGCGACCTACCGCAGGCGCCGCGCGGCCGGCGAGTTCGCGGACCAGCCGCACGGCGACGTCTTCCTGGTGGTGGACGGCTGGGGCACCCTGCGTCAGGACTTCGACGCGCTGCTCCCCACCCTCAACCAGATCGCCGCGCGCGGCCTGAACTACGGCGTCCACCTGGCCGTCGCCACGGCGCGCTGGCTGGAACTGTCCCCCCAGGTGCGCGACCAGGCGGCGACCCGGCTGGAGCTGCGGCTGGGCGACGCCATGGACTCGGTGGTGGACATCCGCAAGGCCGGGACCGTGCCGCGCAGCCCGGGACGCGGCCTGACGACGGACGGCAAGCTGCACTTCCTGGCGGCGCTGCCGCGTATCGACGGCCGGGAGAGCGCCGACGACCTCACCGAGGGGGTGGCCGATCTGGTGGAACGGGTCGCCGGGTGCTGGCCGGGCCCGCCCGCGCCGCCCGTGCGGACGCTGCCGCACCGGCTGTCCGTCTCCGAGCTGCCGGAACCGGAGCTGGCCGAGGGACTGCGGGTCCCGCTGGGACTCGACGAGGAGACCATGTCGCCGGTGTGGCACGACTTCAGCCGTACGCCGCACCTGATCGGCATCGGCGACACGGAGAGCGGCAAGACCAACCTGCTGCGGCTGGTCGCCTCGGCGGTCACCGCCCGCTACAGCCCGAGCGAGGCCCGCATCCTGGTGGTGGACTACCGCCGCACGCTGGTCGAGGCGGTGCCGGAGGAGTACCGCCTCGGGCACGCGGTGTCGATGGACGCCCTGCGGGAACTGGTGGACGGCTCGGCCCGGGCCATCGCGACCCGGGTCCCCGGGCCGGACATCAGCCCCAGCCGGATGCGCCTGGCGGACTGGTGGACGGGGCCCCGGCTGTTCGTGCTCGTCGACGACTACGACATGGTCGGCGGCGGCTTCTCCGTGGGCCACCCCTTCGACCCGCTGTCCGGCCATCTGACCCTGGGTCACGAGGTGGGCCTGCACGTGGTGGTGATGCGGTCCGCGACCGGCGCGGGCCGCGGCCTGAACGACCCGCTGCTCAGGCGCCTGGACGAGGCCAACACGCCGGCGCTGCTGATGTCCTGCCCGCCGTCGGAGGGGTACCTGTTCGGCACCGTCAAGCCGCGCAACCTGCCGGCCGGCCGGGCCCAGTACATCGCCCGCCGCAAGGCCGTCCTCATGCAGACCGCACTGCTCGACGACCCGAACGGCGAGGACCCGGCCGGGGCGTGACTCCGGGCCGGTGAGGGGCGACCGCGCGGCTGCGCGGCCGCCCCTCCGGACACACCAAGGCTCATACCGCGACGGTCTCTCCGATCGGCACGATCGCGAGGGGTACTTCGGTGAGCATCTCCGGGCTCAGGAAGCGGGCGGTCGACTGCTGTCCGATCGGGCCGAGCATGACCTCATGGATCTGGATCAGGTTGTCGGGCGCGACCTCTCTGACGTAGTCGGCCGCCTCGCCGAGCTTTGTCCAGGGCCCGCTCGTGGGCAGCAGCAGGGTGTCGACGGGGGCGTCCGGGACGTGGTAGGCGTCTCCGGGGTGGTAGAGGCGGCCGTCGACGAGGTAGCCGACGTTGGCCACGCGCGGGATGTCGCGGTGGATGGAAGCGTGCAGGTCACCGAAGACCGAGACGTCGAAACCGGCGACTGCGACGTCGTCCCCCGCGGCCACGACGGTGACCTGGCCGCGGCGGGCCGACCACCGTTCGACCACCGACGCCGGTCCGTACACCCGCAGCTCGGGCCTGGTCTCCAGCGACCTTGCGATCAGCTCCTCGTCGAAGTGGTCGAAGTGCTCGTGGGTGATCAACACGGCATCGGCGGCCGCCACCGCCTGCGCGGCGTCGGGGGTGAAAGTGCCCGGATCGATGACGATCCGCGCGTCCTCCTTGGCCACGGTCACGCAGGCATGCGCGTGCTTGGTCAGCTTCATCAGAACTTCCCTTCCGCCATATGTACAGCCTGGACTGTACAGCTTCTCCTGTATTCCCGATAGCATGACCGCATGCCCAAGCAGCCCGAAGAGCCCGAAGAGCCCGTACCCTCGCCCGACCGCCTCGCGGACGCCTTGAGAACCACGGTCGGCGCCCTCGTCCGTGCCACGCGGTCCTCCGACCGCCTCGCCTCGATCCCGGCGACGGTCCTGGACCTGCTCGACCGGCAGGGACCGATGACCACGGCCGACCTCGCGGCCAGCCGAGGAGTGCGCCACCAGACGATGGCCGCCACCGTGAAGGAGCTCACCGAGGCCGGCTTCCTGGCCGTCGGCCCCGACCCGGCCGACGCACGCAAGAGGATCCTCACGTTGACCCAGGAGGGGATGAACGCGATCGAAGCCGACCGCTCCGACCGCGTCAGCCTGCTCGCCCGGACCATCGCCGACGGCCTGACCGACGACGAGCAGCGCCTCCTGGCCCATGCCCTGCCCGTGCTCGACCGCATCGTGGCGAGGATCGCCCGGAGCAGCCCGACGGACGACCGCGGTCCCGTCACCGGGGCCTGGTGATTCCCACGGACACCCGCGTCGCGCCGGGCTTCCGTCCGGGGAAGATCATCGGGGTCGGCCTGAACTACGCCGGCCATGCGGCCCAGGTCGGACGCCCGGCACCCCGAAGGCCGCAGATCTTCCTCAAGGCGCCCAGCGCTGTCATCGGCAACGGCCGGGCCATCGTGCTGCCCGCCGAATCCGCACGGGTCGAGCACGAGGCAGAACTCGCCGTCGTGATCGGCCGGACGATGCGCCGCGTGACCGCCCGCGGCGCGCTCGAAGGAATCGCGGGGTACTGCTGCGCCAACGATGTGACCGCCCGAGACGTCCAGCACTTCGACGGATTGCCGGACTACGCCAAGTCCTTCGACACCTTCTGCCCACTCGGGCCGATCGTCCCCGCATCCCGCGTCGACCCACACGACCTGCGGATCGAATGCCTGGTCAACGGCAGGCTGCGGCAAAATGCCAGGACCTCGGACATGCTGACGCCGATCGCGGACCTCGTCGCCCACATCTCCGCAGCCATGACGCTGCAACCCGGAGACGTCGTGCTGACCGGCACACCCGCAGGAACCGGACCGCTCGAGGCGGGCGACGCGGTCACCGTGACGATCGAACGCCTCGGCTCGCTCACCAACCCCGTCACAGCCGAGGCCGCGAGTCCATGAAGCCACCGCTGTTCGACGCGCGTCCGGGGCGCCCGTCGCCGGGCGCGCCGGTCCGCCCGTACGGCCGCGCCCGGCGCCGTTGCGGCGTGGTCAGCCCGCCGTCGAGGTGTCGTTCCCGGGTGGGCGCCAGCGGCGGGCGCGGCCCTTCGGGACGAGCACGGCGGCCCAGACGGTCACCAGGATCAGGCCGGCGGCGGCGCCGGCCGGCCACAGGGCACGCCGCGTCGCCCGGGCACCGGCCTCGTCCCTCTCGAGACGCACCGGCCGGGAACGGTCGTCCGGCGCCGCCGGGCCGGGGGACGCGCCCGGCACGAAGGTGAGCGCACCGTACGGATCGAGGCGGGGCACGTCCGCCGGGTAGGCCGTCGTGACCAGTCTGCGGGCCGTCTCGGCGGCGGACAGGTCCGGATGCGCGGACCGCACCAGGGCCGCCGCCGCGGCGACGTACCCGGCGGCGAGCGAAGGTCCGGAGCCGATGAAGTGGCCCCGCCCCCGGGGACCGATGCCGAGGACGCCGTCGCCCGGGGCGGCGAGGTCGGCGTGGCGTGGGGTGAACGCGCCGTCCGGCCGCTGTCCCCGCACGTCGACGTCGACGACGGACAGCACGCCGTCCGAGGCCGCCGGCCAGTAGTCGGCGGGCGGCGCGGCGGAGGACGCGCCGTCGCGGGGGGCGTCGGGAGCCGCGGCGGCCACGATCAGGGCGTCGTGGGCGGCGGCGTCGGAGAGGGCGCGCCGGAGGGCGGCGGAGTCGCGGGTGAGAGCCGGGGACACCACGATCACCCGGGCTCCGGCGTCCACCGCGGCCCGGATGCCGTTCGCGACCGTGCCGTCCGTCGCCGCGCCCCGCTTGTCGGTGCCCCGCACGGCCAGGACGCGGGCCTGCCGGGCCGCCCCCGAGAAGCCGACGCCGTCCACCGGGGCGGCGGCGATCAGCCCGGCCACGAAGGTGCCGTGGCCCACGCAGTCGTCCCCGGCCCCGCCCACCGCGGTGACCCGGCCGGCCAGGGCGGGCGCCTTGAGCGAGACCCCGGTGTCGACGACGGCCACCGTCACCCCGGCGCCGGTGCCGAACTGCCGTGCCCTGGACAGTTGCAGGTTGACCTGCTCCCAGGGCACGGCCTTGGCCACCGTGGTGGAGCCGCCGGTGCAGTCGGCGCCGGACGACAGCCGGGACGGCATCACGGGCAGCCGTACCGGATCCCCGGACGCGGCGGCGGCCGCCGTCGCCGGCCCGGCCGCCACCGCCGACGCGGAGAGCAGGGTGACGAGGGTCAGCACCGCCCGGCGGT
The DNA here is from genome assembly GCF_055569945.1 of Streptomyces sp. NPDC031340. Taxonomy (NCBI): domain Bacteria; kingdom Bacillati; phylum Actinomycetota; class Actinomycetes; order Kitasatosporales; family Streptomycetaceae; genus Streptomyces; species Streptomyces sp. NPDC031340. The sequence continues at coordinate 17,316 of NZ_JBVIIE010000059.1, read as the reverse complement.
GCCGCGGCCGGCGCACGCCACGGGTACCGCCGCTGCCGCCGCCGGGACCGCCGCAACTGCCGCTTCCGGGCGCGAGCGCGGGCCTGAGCGCAGGACCGGGCCATCCCACCGGCCGGGTCATCCGGACACCGCCCGGCCGCCCGGCGCCACGTCCTCGGGAAGCAGCAGCCGCAGATCCTCCAGCCCGGGGGCGGCCATCGTGCTCAGCCGTCCGGCCTGACGCGTCATCATGCCCTCCAGTACCTGACGGGCGAGCCGCGCGTTGCCGAAGGACCGGTCACGCGGGAGCGACTCGAAGTACGCGCGCAGCACCTGGCCCGTGCCCGGGCCGCACTCGTAGCCGGAGGCGGCGGCGTGCTGCCGCACGATGGTGACCAGTTCGTCCGAGGAGTAGTCGGCGAACTCCACCCGCCGGGAGAAGCGGGAGGAGAGGCCCGGGTTGGAGGAGAGGAAGCGTTCCATCTCCTCCGTGTAGCCGGCGACGATGACCACCGCCTGGTCCCGGTGGTCCTCCATGAGCTTGAGCAGGGTGTCCACCGCCTCCTGCCCGAAGTCCGACCCGGACCCCGGCCCGCCGGGGGTCAGTGTGTAGGCCTCGTCGATGAACAGCACGCCGCCCAGGGCGCGTTCGAAGGCATCCCGGGTCAGCTGCGCGGTGTGGCCGACGTACCGGCCGACGAGGTCGGCGCGGGCCACCTCGACGAGCTGGCCGCGCGGCAGCACGCCCAGCGAGACGAGCAGTTCGCCGTAGAGCCGCGCCACCGTCGTCTTGCCGGTGCCCGGCGGCCCGGTGAAGACCAGGTGGTGGCTGATGCGGGGTGCGGGCAGTCCCGCCGCCTCGCGCTGGCGGGTGACGGACAGCAGGTTGACCAGGTCGGTGACGTCGCGCTTGACGGCCGCCAGGCCCACCAGGTCGCCGAGGCGGGCCAGCGGGTCGCCGTCCGGGCCCGTGCCGGCCTCGTCGGCGACCGCCCGGGCGGCCTCCTCCCCGATGTCCTCGGGGAGGAGCAGCTGGAGGTCCTGGTCGGTCATGTCGAAGAGCGTGGCGAGGCGGGTGGCCTGGCGGTCCACCATCTCCTCGAACACCTGGCGGGCGGCGCGGCCGTTGCCGAAGGCCGCGTCCTTGGGCATGCGTTCGAAGTGCACGGCGAGGGCCTTGCGGGTGGCGTCGTCGAGCACGTACTGGTGCCCGGCGCACATGCTCTCCACGATCGCCACCAGTTCCGGCACCGCGTAGTTCTCGAACTCCACGGTCCGGGAGAAACGCGAGGCCAGGCCCGGGTTGGAGGCGAGGAAGTCCTGCATCTCGGCGGAGTACCCGGCGGCCACGACCACCACGTCGTCACGGTGGTCCTCCATGAGCTTCAGCAGGGTGTCGACCGCCTCCCGGCCGAAGTCTGCGCCGGAACCGCGGCCGTCGGAGAGCAGGGTGTAGGCCTCGTCGATGAACAGCACGCCGCCCAGGGCGCGGTTGAACGCCTCGGTGGTCTTGATGGCCGTACCACCGATGACCTGCGCCACCAGGTCGGCCCGGGAGACCTCGACGAGATGCCCGGAACGCAGTGCGCCGAGTTCGGCGAGGATCGCCCCGTAGAGCCGGGCGACGGTGGTCTTGCCGGTGCCGGGCGGGCCTGCGAAGACGAGGTGCCGGCCCATGGGCGGAGCGGACATGCCGAGCTTGGCGCGGCGCTGGGCCATCCGGGTCAGGTTGACCAGCGTGCGCACCTGCTGCTTGACGTTGTCCAGTCCGATCAGCGCGTCGAGGGCGCCGAGGGGTCCGTCCGGCCGGGCGAGCCGGGCCTCCTCGCCGTCCTGCCCCGCGGTGTGCGGGCCGCCGTCGGTCCCGTCGGCGCCCCGGCCGTCCGGCCTGCCGTTGCCGGTGCTGGTCAGCCCCTCGACGGCGAGCCGCTCACCGGCCTTGGACCGGACGAGTCCGCCGCCGCCGTTGTCCCGGACGGTGCAGTTGACCACGGACACCGGTTCCGCCGACTCGACGCACAGACCGTCCTGCGTACTGCCGCTGATCTCGCAGGAGTTGAACGAGCCGCGGCCGCCGTCGGCGACCAGGACGCCGTGCCGGCCGCTGCCGGCCACCCGGAGCCGGGTCGCGGTCAGCTCGCCGCCGCCCTCGACGGTGACGCCGGACTCCTCGGCCCCGCTGATCTCCAGGTCGCGCACCGTCATGATGCCGCCGGCCCCGACCGACACACCCACGGCGGCGGGCGCGAGGACCGCTCCGCCCCCGAGGTAGACGTTGCCGTCGTCCTCGGCCCGGACACCGCAGCGTCCGGCCCGCTCGACCGTGCAGTCCTCCAGCCGGCCCCGGCCGTCCTTCAGGACCTCCACCCCGTGCCCGCGCGGCGCGTTGATCCGGGCCCGCCTGATCAGCGGGTTGGCGCCGGTGCGGATGGAGACTCCGGTGCCCTGGGCGTCGGTGACGTCGAGCCGGTCCAGTTCGGCGGCCGACTCCTCCTCCAGCAGCACCGCGGTGGTCGCGCAGTCCTTGACGGTCAGGCCGACCAGGACGGGCGAGGAGTGCCCGTTCACCCGGAGGGCAGGAGCCTGGGCCGCGTCCAGCCAGCAGTCCTCGTACGTGCCCCGGGACCGGTCGGTGACCAGCAGTCCATGGCTCTTGGTGCGTGCCGTACGGCATCGGCGGACCACCGGGTCGCTGCCTGCGCTGACCACGATGCCGGTGCCGGTGGTGCCGGTGACCCGCACATCCTCGAGTTCCGTCCTGGCCTGGCTGGCGAGCTGGACCCCCGTGCTGGTGTCGTGCACCACGGTCCGCAGCACCCGCGTGGTGCTGTGTCCCTCCAGTGCGACGGCGGGCTTGTCCGTCGAGGAGATGTCGCAGTCCTCGACCGAGGCATGCGCCTCTCCGTTGGCGAGGACACCGTTGCCGCGGGCGTCGCGGACCGTGCAGCCGCGCAGGGTCAGCCGGCCGCTCTCGCCGACGACCACGCCGGAGGTGCCGAGGTGCTCGATGGTGCAGGACTCGACGGAACTCTCCACCACCGCGGTCACCACGACCCCGGCGCCGCCGGGATTGCTGACCCGGCAGTCCCGCAGCGCGAGCGAGCCGCCGGCCCGGGCCAGCAGGGCCGTCCAGGCGGAGCCGGTGACCTCGCACCCCTGCATGGCGACCTGCCCGCGCGGCGCGTCGATGACGGGGAGTTCCTCGTCCCGGCCCTGGAACACCAGGTCGGTGAGCATCGCGGCCTCGGCCTTGAGGACCAGTGCGCTGCCCCGGCGCGGAGCTATCCGGACACTGCCGCGGGCCTGCTCCGCCACGATGGTGACCGGGGCGGTGATGGTCAGGTTCTCCGCGTACGTCCCGGGAGCCACGCTGACGACGGCGCCGCTGCGTGCCCTGGCCAGCGCCTCACCGATCGTCCGAAAGCCGTCGGGTCCCTCCGGGCTGACCGTAAGTACCTGGCGTGACAAGCGCGTTCCTCCTTCTCGGCCCCGCACGGCACGAGTCCGCCCCGGATTGCCTTTACATGACCATCATGCCGGGCCTCCGCCCCGCCCACCCGCCCGGATCCCCGGCAAGTTCGCTGGTCCTGAGGGTTACTTGAGCTTCAGAGCGCTTGATCTTGGCCAGCTCCCGGCCCCTTGCGCGAGACGTGACACATCTCACACCCAGCTTGACTGAGCAGCCCCTCTCCCCGCCCGGCGAGGGGCGCCGACGGGCCGAGCGTCTGGCAGCGACAACGGTCACGAGGATCACGACGCCTTGCCCGCCGACCAGCCGTTCAGGCGCCTCTGCGGACACCCCTCCACTTGTGTACACACATGACACTTCGTACCTTCGAGCGCATGACGCACCCACTGTCCGTAGAGTCGATCCGCGATGTCCGGGCACACCTGGCCGAGGTCGTGGAGCACGCCGGCCTCGACGACGTAGCCACCGTGATCACTCGGCGGGGAAAGCAGGTCGCTGCCGTCGCGTCCATCGAGGTGCCGGGCAAGTACCAGGAGTGGGAAGAGCGCGAGATCAACCGGATCATCGACGAGCGCATGGCCGGTCCGGCGCCCGGCATCCCGATCGAGGACGTCATGAGGGAGACGCTGACGCGCGGCGAGTGAGTACCGCGTCCTCCGGCCCGAGGCGCAGGCCGTTCACGCCCTGCCCGGTCCGCCGGGCCGTCGGCCTCCTCCCCGGCCGACGGCTCCGCCTGGTCAACTTCCCCGATGGAACGACAGTCCCGCGATAACGGACGTTCCGCGCGTCGGTCGGGGCCGGACGGTCCAGGCGGCGGCCAGACTGTCGACGAGGATCAGACCCCGGCCGCCCTCGGAGTCCGCGTCCGGTCGGGCCAGTACCGGCTTGCCGGTGCCAGGGTCCGACACGGCGAGCCAGTAGTGGCCGTCTGCCGGCCACAGGACGAGTTCGATCAGGTCGTCGTCCTCCCGGCAGGCGCCGTGGCGGATGGCGTTGGTGACCAGCTCCGACGTCAACAGGCCCAGATCGTCGCCGAGATGGGGGCGCAGGACGTGCGGCAGCGATTCGGCGACAACATACCGGGCCCGCCGTACGGAGGCGGGGTGGGCGGGGAAGCGCCAGTGGGCGGGTACGAGGGGGATCTCGGGCATGGCGAACTCCACGGCTGTGTGAGGGGTTTGGGTTCGCCGGTGGCCTACCGCCCTGGCCGCGGTCGCACCCGCCCCAGGGCAGGCGGGCATGACCGCGCGGTGCGCTTCCGGCGTTGCGGTGCGTAACTTGCGCGATACTGACAGTAGAGCAGGCAGTGGTAAATTTTCCACGCGCTCCAGAGAATTCACCACGGCGAGGTACGGCGGCCTCCGAGTGCGACCGCGCGGCCCCCGCCTGATGGAAGGAACCCCGTGCCCCCAAGGACGACTCCCACGGAACGGCAGAAGCGACTGGGTAGTGAACTGCGGCGTATCCGTACGGTGGCAGGCATGTCCGCAGAGTTCGCGGCGGGCCTACTGGGTGTGGACCGCGGCAAGATCTCCAACATCGAGTCAGGAGTCCGGGGCATCAATGCCGACCGCTTGCGCACACTGGCCTGCAACTGCGACGTGACCGATGAGGCATACGTGGAGGCACTTGTCGAGATGGCCCAGCCGAGTACAGGCTGGTGGGATCGCTACCGAGGCATTCTGCCCCAGGGCTTGCTGGACATCGCAGAAACGGAAAGTAACGCTGTACGCATGCGCGGCGTCAACACCGTGCACGTGCCGGGCATGCTCCAGACATCGGATCAAGCGATGGCCATCTTCCGAGCCGCGGTCCCTGCCCTGCCCGAGCACGAGGTTGCCCTACGACTCGCACTGCGTGCGGAACGCCAGCAGGTGATCACCGGCGACAAGGCGATTCCGTACATCGCCGTCATCCACGAGGCCGCGCTGCGGATGCAGTTCGGCGGTACCGAAGTGGCCCGCGCCCAGTTGGAATACCTCCTGGAGGTCTCCGAGCGGGACAACGTCACCGTGCTCGTCCTCCCCTTCACCCGAGGCGCCTTCCCCGGAGCAGGGCAGACCGTCGTCTACCTCGAAGGACCCGTACCGCAGCTCGACACAGTGCAGGTGGACAGCTCCCACGGGCCCACCTTCCTGCACGCCGAGGGGCAGTTGGCGAAATACCGGGCACAACTCGATCTGTTGGAAGATCTGGCGCTGCCGCCAGAGCAGTCCCGAGATTTCATTCGCGATCTCGCACGCCAACTGTGAGGAGCACCAGTGTCCGACATCACCTGGGAGAACCCCTTCTGCGCCGAGGGCAGCTCGTGCTTCCGGCTCGGCACCGACGCCGACGGCAACGGCTACATAGCCGTTGCCGGGCAGGAGGACCACTACCTCACCGACTCCCTCGACGCCCTCCGCACCCTCATCACCGACATCAAGGCGGGCAAAGCCGACCACCTGCTGTAGGACCTGTCACGCACGCCAAGCCAGGCCACTCAGGCCGGCCAAAGAGACGCGGGATCAAGACCGCGAAGTCATTGCGTGATCACGCAGAGGAGACGCCAGATGCCTGACATCACCTGGGAAGCCCCGTTCTGCGGCGAGGGCAGCTCCTGCTTCCGCCTAGGAACCGACACCGACGGCAACGGCTACATAGCCGTCGCCGGCCAGGAGGACCACTACCTCACCGACTCCCTCGAAGCCCTGCGCACCCTCATCACCGACATCAAGGCCGGCAAAGCCGACCACCTGCTGTAGGACCCGCGTGTGCGTACTCCTCGGCGAGGACCACGAGGAGACCCGCGAGATCGCCGGTCTCCTCGTCCTGAACTGCCGCCTGCGGCAGCGCGGTCTACGTCATTCGGCCCGGATGTTGTCCACGTACACCACCCCCGTGGTCGCCGCCCCGCTTCCGTGGCCGAGGTACAGGTTGAACGTCGTCACCCTGGCGAGGTGGGCCGCGTCGAGTACGGCTCCGGCGTGGGAGGTGTCCCAGGGGGCGGGTGCGAACGCGCTGAAGGGCGCCTTGATCTCCTGCCCGCTGGTGTCGGACAGCGGGACGTTGTACTCGAAGTACACGCCGTCGGCGACGATCTGGAGCGTCGCCCCGTTCCCGGAGCCGTCGCCCTGCAGCCACAGCGCCATGGACGTGAAGGCGGACCAGTCCGCGTCGACCGACTTGCCGATGCCGGTGTACCCGGCGCCGGTGAAGTCGTACGCGTAGGCCAGACCGTAGGTGCCCGAGGACCTGTGGTCGGCGGACAGCGTGGTGGTGTTGGAATTGACGTGGCTGTACGCCTCGTTCAGGGAGACGTCGTCCCCGGCGTACCCCTCGAAGTCGTCGACCCATCCGGCGGGCAGGGGGGCGACCTCTCCGAGCAGGACGTGGGCCGAGTCGGTGAACGTCTCGCCGGCCACCCGTGCGCTGACCGTGAGGTCGACCATGCGATTGTCCAGCCAGGCCGGGTCGATGGACCAGACGCCCGAGTAGAAGCCGTCGGCGTCGAGGTGCAGTCGCCGGGCGGGTGAGCCGTTCACCGAGTAGGTGACCCGGCTCGCCCGCGCGGGCGTGACACGCACCCGGACAGTGGTCTCGGAGTCCGTCACGCGCTGCCGGTCCGTGGGGGTCACGAGATGCAGGAAGGGAGCGTTCCGGACGGCGGTGGTGCGGGCGGAGAACACCCCCTCGAGATCGGCGGCGAAGACGGTGTACGGGTCCTGGTGATACTTGACGAAGTCCGGCAGCAGGGCATGGCCCGGGTACGGCACGTACGCGCGGTTGCTGCCACCGAAGTTGGCCCAGGTGAGCATGTACGTCGCCTGCCGGGCCAGCGGGTCCGCCTTGATCGCCGCCAGCAGCCCGGTGAACCAGTTCGGGTCCCGGCCCTCGGTGCCGCTCTCCCCGAACTCGGAGTACGCCGGCACCTTGCCCCGCTCGTTCGCCAGCCGGACCACCATCGCCAGGTCCTTCACCAGGGCGTCCAGCCACGCCTCCGATCCGGCGGAGCCGTCGTAGGCGTCGTAGCCGAGGACGTCGACGAACTCGTCGCCCGGGTAGGTCTTGAGGTAGCCGGTCGGGTCGCCGTCGAAGGCGGAGTTGGGCGAGTAGGCGTAGAGCAGGTTGTGCACGCCCTTGGTGTCGCGCAGGTACTCGACCGTGTAGCGGTACACCTCGATGTACTCGGCGGAGGTGGTGTGCCCCGCCCCCCACCAGAACCAGCCCCCGTTGTTCTCGTGGAAGGGGCGGAAGATCACCGGGATCGGGGTGCCGTCAGCCCGCCGCGCGCCCTTGACCGCGCTCGCGATGCGGTCGAGGAAGGCGTTGAACTCCGCGTGCTTCGAACCGCCGGGGAGGATGTGGCCGACCACGCGCCCCGAGGTGTCGTAGAAGTTCTCCCCGGTCACGAAGTTCGGCATGTGGGCGCTGAGGGTGTTGATCCCGCCGCGGGCGTCGCCCTGTCTGATGGACCGGCTGAGCGCGGCGATGTTCTCGGCGTCGGTCCCGCCGGGCACGCCGGGGCGTTCGTCGCCGTCGAGGATCAGGGTGTCCCAGCCGAAGACCGCGGGGTAGTCGCCCACCGCCGCCTTGGTGTCGGACGCCTTGCCGTCGGGAGTGGTGAAGGTGAAGCCGTAGGAGAGGTCGTGCTGGTGACCGAAGAGGATGCCCTTGCCCTGCTGCCGCTTCAGGTAGGCGAACAGCGCGCGGGTGGCCGGGGTCGCCTTGTCGTCGACGATCCGGACCGGCGTCGGCGCGCCGGCGGGCGCCGCGGAGGCCAGGGGGGTCCCGGTGACCGCGGCCAGGGCGACCGTGGTGCCGATGATGAACGCGCGGCGGTTCAGGGGGGAGTTCGGCATGTACGTCTCCTTCGACGTGGCGATTTCTCGTACGAGGACGTGCGGAGGTACGCGTGCGAAGAGAAGCGGGGACGTGCGGAGAGGTGCGGAGAAGTGACTCGCTCGCCGAGGCGGGCAGCCGCCCTCGGCGGTGCGGGGTGCCGTCGGGCACGGGCCGGCGCGAGCGGTGGCCGAAGGGGGTGCAGCGGGGTGGCAACGGGGTCCCGTGCACCGAGTCGTGCGGTCGAGCGGAACGGGCGGTCAGCCGACGGGACCGGAGCGGGTGCGACCGCCGTGTCGGGGGGGGGGGGGGGGGGGGGGGGGGGGGGGGGGGGGGGGAGGGGGGAGGAGGGGGGGGCGGCCCCCCCCCCCCCCCCCCCCCCCCCCCCCCCCCCGCCGCTCAGAGCGGGCCGAGCGCGGGCCGAGCGCGGGGCGTACCGCCCCGGTTCACTTCGTGGCGCCCCGCGCGAACCCGTTGTAGATGTAGCGCTGGAGGAAGAGGAAGACCACGAGCGTGGGCACGATGACGAGGATCGCGCCGGCCGAGATGTCCTCCCAGTGGGCGCCGAAGGGGCCCTTGAAGCGGAACAGGGCGGTCGACATGGTGCCCAGTTCCTCGGAGGGCATGTAGAGGAACGGGATGTAGAAGTCGTTGTAGACCGTGATGCCCTTGATGATGACGACGGTGGCGATGGCCGGCTTCAGCAGCGGGAAGATGATCCGCCAGTAGATGGTGAGCGCGTTCGCGCCGTCGAGCCGGGCGGCCTCGTCCAGGGAGACCGGAATGCCGCGGATGAACTGCAGGAAGATGTAGATGGACACGATGTCGGTGCCCATGTAGAGCAGGATCGGCGCCCAGCGGGTGTCGAACAGGCCGAAGCTGTTGACCACCTGGAAGGTGGCGACCTGCGTGGTCACGCCCGGCACCAGGGTGGCGACCAGGAACAGCCCCATGACGAGCTTCTTGCCGCGGAAGTGGAAGCGGTCGATGGCGTACGCGGTCATCGAGCCGATGATCACCGTGCCGGTGATGGAGAACAGCAGGATGAACGCGGTGTTCCCGAACGCCGTGAGCATCTGGCCGTCACGGAAGGCGGTGACGTAGTTGGAGAAGTTCAGCCAGTTGCCGGGGAGCTGGAACGCGCCGCCTCCGTCGGTCGCCTCCTTCGCCGTCTTCAGCGAGGTGAGGAACACGACGGCCAGCGGGATCAGGACCACCAGCGAGGCCAGCACCAGGGACAGATAGATGAGGGCCGAGCCGATGCCCCGGGGGCGACGGCCGTCCACCGCGTTGGCGGTCATCGGAGCCTTCTTTCGTGGATACCCCGGCCGTCAGGCCGGGATGGGGATACCTCCCGCTTGCGGGGGAGGAACAAAGCTGCTGCGGAGCAGGGCAGGAAAGGCCGGTTCGCCGCCAAGGCGGACGGGCGTCCACCGCCAACCGGTCGGTCCCGGCCACTCACAAAACAGCTGATAGTCTGTGAGTTGTGACACAGCAGGTCAAACGGGCGTTCAAGTACCGCTTCTACCCAACGGACGAGCAGGCAACGGAGCTGTCGCGCACGTTCGGCTGCGTCCGCCTCGTGTACAACAAGGCGCTGGAGGAGCGCACACGGGCCTGGCACGACGAGCAGCGCCGGATCTCCTACGTGCAGTCCTCCGCCGCGCTCACGGAGTGGAAGAAGACCGAGGAGCTGGCCTTCCTGACGGAGGTGTCCTCCGTCCCGCTCCAACAGGCGTTGCGCCACCTTCAGACGGCGTTCAGCAACTTCTTCGCCAAGCGCGCGAAGTACCCGCGCTACAAGTCGCTCAAGAAGGCGCGCGCGTCGGCCGAGTACACCCGCAGCGCCCTCAAGTGGCGCGACGGGCGACTGACGCTGGCCAAGATGGCCGAGCCCCTGGACATCCGCTGGTCGCGCCCTCTCCCGGAGGGTGCGCAGCCCACGACGGTGACCGTGTCCCGCGACGCGGCGGGCAGCTGGTTCGTGTCCCTGCTCTGCGAAGACACCGTCACCCCGGCGCCAGCCACGCATGCGGCGGTGGGCCTGGACGCCGGGATCACCTCCCTGGTGACCCTGTCCACCGGGGAAAAGATCGCCAACCCGAAGCACGAACGGCGAGACCGCGCCCGCCTCGCCCGCGCGCAGCGCGAGCTGTCGCGGAAAGAGAAGGGCTCTGCCAACAGGGAGAAAGCCCGTCGCAAGGTCGCCCGCGTCCATGCCCGGATCGCCGACCGGCGCCGGGACTTCCTGCACAAACTGTCGACCCGACTCGTCCGTGAGAACCAAACGGTCGTGATCGAGGACCTCACCGTCCGCAATCTGCTCAAGAACGGCAGGCTCGCGCGCGCCATCTCGGACGCGGCCTGGACGGAGCTGCGATCCATGCTGGAGTACAAGTGCGCCTGGTACGGGCGCGAACTCGTCGTGATCGACCGCTGGTTCCCGTCCAGCAAGCTGTGCGGGGCCTGCGGCACGGTCCGCGAGAGGCTGCCGCTGAACGTCCGCGAGTGGACGTGCGCCTGCGGCACGGTGCACGACCGCGACGTGAACGCGGCACGCAACATCCTGGCCGCCGGGCTGGCGGCGTCCGCCTGTGGAGACGGTGTAAGACCTCAACGGGAGTCCTCCCGGACGGGGCAGTCGTCAATGAAGCAGGAACCCCAGCGAGTGACCGCTGGAATCCCCCGCCTTCAGGCGAGGGAAGAAGTCAAACGAGATCCACCTTTTCGTCGGGCACGAGGCGGCGCTGGATCCAGGTGATCAGCAGGATGAACAGGAGCAGGACGACGGCGGCGGCGGAGGCCAGACCCGTCTTGTTGAACTGGAACGCCAGCTTCACCGTCTGGATGACGAACGTGGTGGTGCCGGTGGCGCCGCCGGTCATGATGTAGGGGATCTCGAAGACCGACAGGGAGCCGGACACGGCGAGGATCACGCTCAGGCTGACCACGGGCCGGATGCTCGGCAAGATCAGGAAGCGGAACTGGTGCCAGCGCGAGGCGCCGTCGAGCTCGGCCGCCTCGTACAGCTCGCCGGGGATGGACTGGATCGCCCCCAGGAAGAGCACGAAGTTCAGGCCGGTGAACCGCCAGACGGACACGCCGGCCAGGGAGACGTTCGCGGACGCCGGTGTGCCGAGCCAGGCGTGGTCGGTGCCGGCGCCGAACCAGGACAGCACCGAGTCGAGGGTGCCGCCGTCCTGGAAGAAGTACAGGAAGACGAACCCGATGGCGACGCCGTTGATGAGGTACGGGAAGAACAGGATTCCCTTGAAGAGGTTGCGCAGCCGCAGGTTGAAGCTGAGGACGGTCGCGAAGTACAGGGCGACGACGATCTGCACGGCGGACGCGGCCAGGTAGTAGAAGCTGACGAAGAACACCCGGAACAGCTCGGGCCGGGTGAACAGCTCGACGTAGTTGTCGGTCCCGGTGAGGTGGATCTCCGGGCTGACGCCGTCCCAGTCGGTGAAGCTGTAGTAGATCATGTTCGCCACGGGCACGTAGGTGAACGTGATCAGCAGAACCAGCGGGACCAGCAGGAACAGCCACGGGGTGGCCCTGCGCAGCGCTCCGCGGCGGCGACGGGAACCGGAACCGCTCGTCGCCTGGCCGGCGCCGGTGCTCTCCTTGTCCACACGTGCGGTGGATCGGTGGGTGGTGTGTGTCATGTCGGCCTTTCGGTCGTCCGCGGAGGCGGTCGGCGGGCCGGGCCCGGCTCGGAGAAGTCCGTCACCGGGCCCGTGCCCCGCGCTCCGTCAGGAGCCCGCGGTCTTCTCCGCCTCGCTCCACTTCTTGTCGAGCTCGGCGAAGTAGCCCTTCAGGCTTCCGCTCTGGACGCCACGCGCCATGTCGACCAGCTTCTGCCGGTAGTCGGGCTTGGCCAGGCCGATCTCGGCGGCGTTGTCGATGGCGTTGACCTCGGTGCTCTTGGCCTCGGACCGCTCCAGCATGGTGACACCGTTGTCCTCGAAGGGCTTCAGGGTGTCGGGCAGGGCGCCGGACTTCAGCGTCGGTATCGAGCCCTCGTTCTGCGCGAACCCGGACTTGTCGGCGAACCAGTCGACCCAGGCCCGCGCGGCGGCCTTGTTCTTGGAGTGGATGCTCACCGCTTCCTGGTAGTCGGGCGAGAGCATGCTGCAGAACTTGCCGTTCGTCTGCGCGGGGAACGGCATGAAGCCGATGTCGTCGGGGTTCTTCCCGGCCGTCTTCGCCGCGGCCTGCATCTGGCTGATGGCCCAGGAGCCGAGCTGCATGGTGGCGATCTGGCCGCGGGCGATCATGCCCTTGGAGTTCTCCCAGTTGGTGGTCGTGGGGTCCTTCTCGACGAGCTTGTCGTGGACGACGTCGTAGAGCAGCGTGTCGATGGCGTTGAGGTCGGTGCCCTCGGCCCACGGGGCGGTGGAGGTCGCCAGCTTGTCGTTGGCCTCGGCGTCGCAGGTGACCGAGCCGATGCTCGCGGCGCCGGCGGTCAGCGGCCACTGGTCCTTGAAGTTGGTGTAGTACGGCACCGCGCCGGTCTTGGCCTTGATGGCCTTGAGGTCGGCGACGAACTCCTGCGGGCTGGTGGGCCAGTCGGTGATGCCGGCCTTCTTCCAGACCGCCTTGTTGTAGACGAAGCCGTCGGCGTTGCCGACGGTGGCGAGGCCGTAGACCTTGCCGCCGACGGTCGCCCTGCCGGTGAAACGGTACTTCTCGCCCAGTTCACCGGCGCTGCCGAGGGAGGCGAAGAACGAGGGGTAGTCCTTCTTGGCGATCGCGTTCGGGATCATCAGCACGTCACCGTAGTTGGCGGTGTTCATGCGGATCTTGACTTCGCCCTCGTAGTCGGTGATGCCGTCGAACTTCACGGTCACCTTGGGATAGATCTTGTTGAACGCGGCCGCGTACTTCTTCAGCGTGCCGTTCTGCACCAGGTCCGTGCGATGCGTCAGGACCGTGATGGTGCCGGACACCTTCGCCGGGTCGGTCGCCGCGTCGGCGGACTCGCCCTTCGTCGCCGCCGCTCCGGTGCACCCGGTCGCGGTGAGCGCCGTGACGGCGATCAGTGCGGCGACGGCCAGCGTCTTCCTCCCCATATACCCCAGCTCCCTCTGTCTTGCGGCTCAGGCCCGCCTTTGGGCTGACGGCACTATGGCACCGACCGATTGAACCGGTAAAGCTCACTCCCTCGCCGTGATACCCAATCGTTACCAGAGGGTTTCCAGATGGGGCGGTTTTTGGCCTGTAGATGCCCACAAAAGACACCAGACAGGGACATACCGCTTTGAACTATACCGGTTTATGGACATCGCTTCGCAGGGCAGCTAGGTTGGCGTGCGCCACGACCAGAAACGACCTTGCATCAGGTGAGGGGAGCCGCACATGAAGGACGTCACCCTGCTCAGCGACGGGTGGGGGCTGCGCCACGAGGACACGGTGCTGCCCGCCCGGGTACCGGGCTGCGTGCACACCGATCTGCTGGCCGCGGGACTCATCCCGGACCCTTTCATCGGCACCAACGAACACGAGGTGGCCTGGGTCGGCGACCGCGCCTGGACCTACGTCGCCCGGCTCACGGCCGACACCGCGCACGAGCGCACCGACCTCGTCTTCGACGGTCTGGACACCGCGGCCGAGATCACCCTGGACGGGGAGACGCTGGGCCGGACCCGCAACATGCACCGCACCCACCGGTTCGACGTCACCGGCCGCGCCGGAGAGCTCCAGGTGCGTTTCGCCCCGGCTCGCGAGGAGGCGGAAGCGGTACGGAAGACGGTCGGCGACCGGCCCAACGTCTATCCCGAACCGTCCCAGTACATCCGCAAGATGGCGTGCAGCTTCGGCTGGGACTGGGGCCCGACCGTGGTCACCGCCGGAATGTGGCGGCCCGTCCGCCTGGAGCACTGGTCGACCGCCCGGATCTCCCAGGTCCGGCCGCTGGCCACGGTCGACGGGACCCGGGGCCGGGTCGAGATCCACCTCACCGTGGAACGCACCGCCGGCGGCACCGGCCGCCCGCTGACCGCGCGGGCGTCGGTGGCCGGCGTGGACACCGAGGTCACCTTCGAGGACGGCCACGCGGTGCTCGCACTCGACGTGCCCGAGCCGCGGCTGTGGTGGCCGCGCGGCTACGGCGAACAGCCGCTGTACGACCTGACCCTCACCCTCGCCGACGGCGACACCGCGCTGGACACCTGGCAGCGCCGGATCGGCTTCCGCACGATCGAGCTCGACCGCAGCGCCGACGAGCACGGCACCGGCTTCACCCTGGTCGTCAACGGCGTACGCCTCTTCGCGCGCGGCGTGAACTGGATCCCCGACGACGTCCTGCCCTCCCGCGTCACCCCGGAGCGCTACCGGCACCGCCTCACCCAGGCCGCCGAGGCGAACATCGACCTCGTGCGCATCTGGGGCGGCGGGATCTACGAGGACGACGCCTTCTACGACGTGTGCGACGAACTCGGGCTCATGGTCTGGCAGGACTTCCTGTTCGCCTGCTCCGCCTACCCCGAGGAGCAGCCGCTGCGCGGCGAGGTGGAGGCCGAGGCGCGGGAGAACGTCGTACGCCTGATGCCGCACCCGTCGCTGGTGCTGTGGAACGGCAACAACGAGAACCTCTGGGGCTTCCGGGACTGGGGCTGGGAGCCCGAACTCGCCGGCGACTCCTGGGGCGAGGGCTACTACCTCGGCCTGCTGCCGCGTGTCGTCGCCGAGTTGGACCCGACCCGGCCGTACACGGCGGGCAGCCCCTGGTCCGGTTCCTGGGACCACCACCCCAACGACCCGGCGCACGGCACCCACCACTCCTGGGAGGTGTGGAACCGCCGCGACTTCGCCGAGTACCGCGACAGCGTGCCCCGGTTCGTCGCCGAGTTCGGCTGGCAGGCGCCGCCCGCCCTGGCCACCCTGCGCCGCGCGCTGCCCGGCGAGGACCTCGCCCCCGACTCGCCCGGCATGCTGCACCACCAGAAGGCCGAGGACGGCAACGGCAAGCTCAACCGCGGTGTCGAGCGCCACTTCGTGCTGCCCGAGGGCACCGGGGACGCCTTCGACCGCTGGCACTACCTGACCCAGCTGATCCAGGCCCGGGCCATCGCGGCCGGCATCGAGCACTGGCGCTCGCACTGGCCGCGGTGCGCGGGCACCGTCGTATGGCAGCTCAACGACTGCTGGCCGGTCAGCTCCTGGGCGGCCATCGACGGGGACGGCCGGCTCAAGCCGCTCTACCACGAGCTGCGCCGCCTGTACGCCGACCGGCTGCTCACCCTCCAGCCCTCCCCCGAGGGCGTCGTGCTCGGCCTGGTCAACCAGTCGGCCGAACCCTGGCGGGCCGAGGTCACCCTGCGCCGGACGAACGCCGACGGGACGGTGACGGCCCAGATGCCGCTCACCGTGGAGGTGGCGGCTCGTGACGCGGTACGCACCCCGCTGCCGGTGGACGCGCTCGGCCTGCCCGGGGACGGAGAGTTCCTGGTCGCGGACGTGGACGGACTGCGCGCCGTGCACTTCCCCGTGCCGGACCGGGAATTCCCCTATGTCCGTCCCGAGTTCGACGTCCGGGTGGAACCGGTCGCCGGTGATGCCGATACAGTCGACGTCGTGGTCACAGCGCACACCCTGGTACGAGACCTCTACCTGCAGCCCGACCGCCTCGCCCCCGACGCGGCGGCCGACACCGGCCTCGTCACGCTGCTCCCCGGCGAGGAGACGAGCATCCGGGTCGTCGGCTGGCCCGACCCCGACGCCGGGCGGGCCCGCGCGGCGCTCTTCTGCGTGGAACCGGCGTGAGCGCACCCACCCAGCGCGTCACCATCAAGGACGTCGCGGCCCGGGCCGGCGTGTCGAAGGGGGCGGTGTCGCTCGCCTTCAACGGCCGGCCCGGGGTGTCCGACGCCACCCGGGAGCGCATCTTCCAGGCGGCCCGGGAACTGGGCTGGGCTCCCAACGCCCGCGCCCGCTCCCTGTCGACCGGCACCAAGGTGGACACCATCGGCCTCGCGATCTGCAGGCCGGCCCGGCTGCTCGGCCTCGAACCCTTCTACATGGAGTTCATCTCCGGAGTCGAGAGCGTGCTGGCCGAGCGGTCCTGCTCGCTGCTGCTGCACCTGGTGCGGGACGTGGACGAGGAGATCGCGCTCCAGCAGCGGTGGTGGCAGGGCCAGCAGATCGGCGGATCGATCCTGGTCGACTTCCGCGAGAACGACCCCCGGGTCCCCGCGCTGCGCGCCATCGGGCTCCCCGCGGTGGCGGTCGGCCACCCGTCGCTGACGGGTGGCTTCACCTCGGTGTGGACGGACGACGCCACCGCCGCCACCGAGGCCGTACGGTATCTGGCGGCGCTCGGCCATCGCCGTATCGCCCGCGTCGGCGGTCCCACCGGGCTCGGCCACAGCGCCATCCGCGCGAAGGCGTTCTCCGAGGCCACGCGGGAACTGGGCATCGCCGACGACCTCCAGATCGCCACCGGCTACGAGGGCGAGGAGGGGGCCCGCGCCACCCGTTCCCTGCTGCTCATGGCCGAGCGGCCGACGGCCGTCCTGTACGACAACGACATCATGGCCGTCGCCGGTGCCGCGGTCGCCGCGGAACTGGGCCTCTCGGTGCCGCGCGAACTCTCCCTGCTCGCCTGGGACGACTCCCAGTTGTGCCGGCTGACCCACCCGCCGCTGTCCGCGATGAGCCACGACGTGCACGGCTTCGGCGCGGACGCGGCACGGACCCTGTTCGCGGTCATCGACGGCGAGGAACCCGCTTCCCACCAGGTCGCGACGCCCTCCCTCACCCCGCGCGGATCGACGGCGCCGCCACTGAGGTGAGGCGCCGGTGCTGTTGCCGTGCCGGTGCTGTTGCCGTGCCGGTGCCTTGGCGGGCGGCATCCGATAGGGGTGCCGGGCGCCGGGCGCAGTTCGTCGGGGCGCCTGGTGCCGGGACACCAGCGCAGAGTGTCGGCCAGTCCGGGGCAGGGGGGGGGGGGGGGGGGGGGGGGGGGGGGGGGGGGGGGGGGGGGGGGGGGGGGGGGGGGGGGGGGGGGGGGGTGGGGGGGGGGGAGGGGGGGGGGGGGGTGTGTT
>NZ_JBVIIE010000058.1:53269-55336 GCF_055569945.1 Streptomyces sp. NPDC031340 | reverse complement strand
GCGACCCCCAGAATCAACCCCCCTCCCCCCCCCCCCCCCGGGCCCCCCCCCCCCCGCCCCCCCCCCCCCCCCCACAACCCCCCCCCCCCCCCCCCCCCCCCCCTCGGCCATGCCCGGCAGCAACGCCGGGGTACGAAGAGGAGTCGCTGACCATGAGGGACGTCCGTGCGGCCTTCCGCCGCTTCTGGCCGCTGACCCGCGGCGACCGCGGGTGGCTGGCGGTGATCGTCGGCTGCGTGGTGGCGAGCGCGCTGGCCGAGACCGCCTCGATCCTGCTGTTCGCGCGGCTCACCGACACCGCCCTGCAGGCCGGTTCGCTGTCCGCCTTCTGGGCCCCGGCCGGGGCCTGGCTGGCCGCCGCCGTGCTCGGCGCGCTCGTCGGCTACCTCGGCAACTCGCTGGCCGTCTGGACCGCCGAGAGATTCGTCCTGCGGCTGCGGGCGAAGGTCTTCCGGCACGTCCAGGACCTGCCCCCGCACTTCTTCCAGCGGCACCGGCACGGCGACCTGGTGGAACGGCTGACCGGCGACGTCGAGGCCATCGAGCAACTGGTCGTCTCGGGCGTCGTCGGCACCGTCTCCGCCGTCTTCTCCGCCGTCTTCTACGCCTGCGCCGCCCTGTACCTGCGCTGGGACCTGGCGCTCGCCACCTTCGTCCTGGCGCCCCTGTTCCTGCTCGCCGCCCGCCGCTTCTCCGGCCGCATCAAGGCCGCATCCCAGGACGAGCGCGTCGCCGACGGCGCCATCACCTCCGTGGTGGAGGAGTCCCTCGGCAACATCGTCCTCACCCAGGCCTACAACCGCCGCCGCGACGAGGAACGGCGGCTGGACCGGGAGGCCCGCGCATGGATGCGGGCGAGCGTGCGCGGGGCGCGGCTGAGCGAGATGTACGAGCAGTTCGTCGAGGTCGTCGAGACGCTGTGCGTGCTCGCGGTGATCGGCCTCGGGGTGTGGGAGATCTCCGCGGGCCGGCTGACGCTGGGCCAACTGCTGGCCTTCGCCGCGTTCATCGGCTACCTCTACCCGCCGGTCCGCAGCCTCGGCCGGCTCGGCCTCACCCTCACCGCCGCCACCGCGGGCGCCCAGCGCCTGAACGAGATCCTGGACGCCCGGCCGGCCGTCACCGACCCGGCCGCACCCGTCGCGCGATGGCCCGTGCACGGCCGGGTCGAGCTCCGCCACGTCTCCTTCCGCTACCCGCACGCCCGCCGCGCCTCGCTGCGCGACGTGAGCTTCACCGCCGGACCCGGCGAACTCGTCATCGTCACCGGGCCGAGCGGCGCCGGGAAGTCGACCCTGGCCAAGCTGCTGACCCGCTTCTACGACCCCGCGCAGGGCGTGATCACCCTGGACGGCGTCCCGCTGCCCGACGTGGGCCTGGAGTTCCTGCGCGAGAACGTGGCGCTGCTGCCCCAGGAGACGCTGATCATCAACGGCACGATCCGCGAGAACATCGCCTGCGGCCGCCCCGGCGCGAGCGACCAGGAGATCGAGCGCGCGGCCATGGACGCGGCGGCGCACCCCTTCGTCACCGCCCTGCCCGACGGGTACGACACCCTGATCGCGCCCGGCACGGCGGCCCTCTCCGGCGGGCAGCTCCAGCGCATCGCCATCGCCCGCGCGATGCTGCGCGCCGCGCCGGTCCTCGTCCTGGACGAACCGACGGCCGGCCTGGACGCGGTGGCCGCCCGCCAGGTGGTGCAGCCGCTGCGCAGGCTGATGGCGGGCCGCACCACGATCATGATCACGCACGATCTCAGCCTGGCGCCGGACGCCGACCGGATCCTGGTCGTCGACCGTGGCCGGCTGGTGGAGGCGGGCACCCACGAGGAACTCCTCGCGCGGCGGGGCGCCTACGCGGCGCTCGCCGAGCCGCTGCCGGCCGCCGTGGCCGCCGTGGCCGCCGCGTCCGCCGTGCCGCCGGCCGCGGACGACACCGTGATCCTCCGCTGGTAGCCCCGCGGGACGCGGCCCGGGGGGGGGGGGGGGGGGGGGGGGGGGGGGGGGGGGGGGGGGGGGGGGGGGGGGGGGGGGGAGGGGGGGGGGGGGGGGGGGGGGGGGGGGGGAT
>NZ_JBVIIE010000058.1:0-53259 GCF_055569945.1 Streptomyces sp. NPDC031340 | reverse complement strand
CTGTCCTCCCTCGCGGGCCCCCCCGTAGAAACCCCCCCCCCCCCCCCCCACACCCCCCTCCCCCCCCCCCCCCCCCCCCCCGGGGCCGAGGGTCAGCGGCCGGGGGTCAGGCGGTGGACGGTGTCCAGTCGCCCAGCCAGTCCGCCACCTCCTGGTCGGCGGCCTGCGCGTCGGTGAGCTGCGGCCGGTCGCCGCTCGCCGCGCCGGAGCCAGGGCCGCTGTTCTTGTACTCGGCGAACCGGTCGTCCTTCCAGGAGAAGCCGCTCATGTCGGTCCACGGGGCGGTCCTGATCGCGGCGCTCAGGACGGTGTCGCGGACCGTGGTCTGCGGGTCGAGGCTCGCGTCGCCGCCCGCGTGCCAGGGCCGGCCGAGGTAGAAGCTGCGGTCGGAGACGTCCCCGTTCACCGTGGACCCGGCGATGAGGATGCCCTTGCGGCCGGCGGCGGTGCTGGGCGCGGTGACATAGCCGGCGGAGGTGCCGTTCCAGCGCTTCTTCAGGGTGATGACCGACTTGTGGATGACGGCGGTGGCGCGGCCGAAGATGAAGTCGACGTTGCCGACCACGTAGGAGTTGGTCATGTAGACCCGGCCGAGCCTGTCCTTCGCCGCGGTGTCCAGCAGCAGCGTGTCCTGGTCGCCGCTGACCACGACCGAGTCCAGGAACACCTTGTCGGAGGCGGTGCGCAGGGCGACGGCCTGCTGGGCGATGTTCTGGTGGGACGCCTCGTCGAAGTCGTTGGTGATGCTGAGGTTGCGGGCCTGGAAGTCGTCGGCCTCGACGGCGACGGTGGCGCTGCCGGAGGTGCCGTAGGTGCCGGAGCCGTCGGGCTTCTGCGTTCCGGAGGCGTTGTCGTAGACGATGACGGTGTCCTTGCGGCTGGAGCCCGTCCCCTGGATGGTGACGTGCGGCTTGTTCGCGGGGACCTTCACCGTCTCGCGGTACGTGCCCGGCGCAACGGCGATGACCACGCGGGATGCGTTGTTCGCGGGGACGGCGTTCACGGCGGCCTGCACGGTGGTGTACTGCCCGCTGCCGTCCTTGGCGACGGTGAGCGTGGTCGTGGCGGCGGCGGTGGCGGTGGCCCGGATACCGGGCTGGGCTCCCTGGGCCAGGGCGCCGGCCGCGGTCAGGGCGAGGGGGAGTGCGACGGCGAGGACGTTTCCAGGACTGCGGTGCCGAACCATGCGGAACTCCGTTCCGTGCGGGGGATGGGGACCGCTGATGGGTCGTCACCCCGGCCGGAAAGGTTGCCGCACGGAGGCGACCGGGCCGCGCGCGCGGGGCGGCCCGGTCACGCCGCGCCGACCACGCCGCCCACCTCACGCCGCCCACCTCACGCCGCCCACCTCACGACGCGCCGGTCACGCCGACGCGGCCGGCCACCGCTCAGGGGGCCTCGGGCGGAGCCGTCGGCGCGCCCGGCAGCCGGACCCTCGCCACCGTGCCGCCGCCGTCCGCGCGGGACAGGGCGACCTCGCCGCCCGCCTGCTGGACCGTGCGGGCGACGATCGACAGGCCGAGGCCCGAACCGGGCAGCGCGCGGGCGCTCGGGGAGCGCCAGAAGCGGTCGAAGACGTGCGGGAGTTCGTCCTCCGGGATGCCGGGACCGTGGTCGCGGACGGTCAGCACGCCGCCGCCGAGCCGCACGTCGACCGTGCCGCCCTCGGGGCTGAACTTCACCGCGTTGTCGAGGATGTTGACGATCGCCCGCTCCAGGGCGGAGGGCTCCGCCATGACGTACCAGGGCTCCAGGTCGGCCGTGATCGTCAGCTCCGGCCCGCGCAGCCGCGCCCGGCGCAGGGCCGCCTCCACGGTGTCCCGCAGCGCCACCACCTGGACCCGCTCGCCCCGCTGCCCCTCCGACCGGGACAGCTCCTGAAGGTCGCCGATCAGCGAGGCCAGTTCCGTCATCTGCGCCTTCACGGACGCCAGCAGCGCCTTGCGGTCCGCCTCCGGGAGGGGGCGGCCCGTCTCCTCGCTGCGGGTGAGCAGCTCGATGTTGGTGCGCAGCGAGGTGAGCGGGGTGCGCAGCTCGTGGCCGGCGTCCGCGATGAGCTGCTGCTGCAGCTCGCGGGAGCTGGCCAGCGAGGAGGTCATGGTGTTGAACGAGCGGGACAGCCGGGCGATCTCGTCCTCGCGGTCGTCCTCCACCGGGATGCGGACCGTCAGGTCCTCGGTGCGGGCGACGTGTTCGACGGCCTCGGTGAGCTTGTCGACGGGCCGCAGCCCCGCACGGGCGACCGCGAGCCCGGCCGCCCCGGCGCCGAGCACGCCGACCCCGGAGACCAGCAGGAGGATCAGGGCGAGGTCGTTGAGGGTGTTCTGGGTGCTCTTCAGGGGGACGGCGGCGACGAACCCGACGCTGGGTCCGGTCTCCCCGCCGGCGGTCCTGGTGGGGCCCAGCGGGCGGACCATCACGCGCACCGCGTTGCCGTTCTCGTCGGTGCCGTCGCGGAAGTAGATCCGGCCGGTGTCGGCGTTCTTGATCTGCTCCTTGTCGGCCTGGGTGACCTTGACGGCCCCGGTGGAGTCGTCGGTGACGCAGACCTTCCCGGTCTCGGTGACCACCTGGGAGTAGTTGTTCCGGAAGAAGCCGGTGCCGTTCGGGGTGGTGGAGCAGTTGTTGAGGGCCAGTTCGGCCTGCGTGATCTGCTGCGGCCCCCGCATGCCCCGCTGCAGGTCCTGGTTGAGCTGCTCGTACAGCTTCCCCTGCACGATGAACCAGCACGTCACCGACACCGCCGCGACCGCGAACGCCACCGCCGCCGCGACCAGCAGCGCCAGCCGGGAGCGGATCGGCAGGGACCGGAACCGGCGGACGACCTTGCTCACTCCGCCCCGCCCTGCCGCAGCACGTACCCCACCCCGCGCACCGTGTGGACGAGCCGCGGCTCGCCGCCCGCCTCGGTCTTGCGGCGCAGGTACATGACGTAGACGTCCAGCGAGTTGGAGCTCGGCTCGAAGTCGAAGCCCCACACCGCCTTCAGGATCTGCTCGCGGGTGAGCACCTGGCGCGGGTGCGCCATGAACATCTCCAGCAGGGTGAACTCGGTGCGGGTCAGCTCCACCGGCCGCCCGCCCCGGGTGACCTCCCGGGTGGCGAGATCCATCCGCAGGTCGGCGAAGGTCAGCGCCTCGTCCTCCTGGTCGGCGCCGGCGGCCGCGGCGTAGGAACTGCGCCGCAGCAGGGCGCGGACACGGGCGAACAGCTCGTCCAGCTCGAACGGCTTGACCAGGTAGTCGTCGGCTCCGGCGTCCAGCCCGGTCACCCGGTCGCCCACGGTGTCCCGGGCCGTCAGCATCAGGATCGGCGTCGTGTCGCCCGCGCCGCGGATGCGCCGGGCGGCGGTGAGGCCGTCCATGCGGGGCATCTGGATGTCCAGCACGATCAGGTCGGGCCGGCAGGCCGTGGCCTTCTCCAGCGCGTCGGCGCCGTCCACGGCGACCTCGGTGCCGTACCCCTCGAAGGCGAGGCTGCGCTGGAGTGCTTCGCGCACCGCCGGCTCGTCGTCGACGATCAGGATGCGCTGGGGTTCACGGTCGCCATCGGCGGGGCTCATGGGCTCGGATTCCTCGGGTGCGGTGGAACGACGGGAGCTGGACGCCTTCAGCGTCGCATGTTTCCCGGCCGGCGCGGAAAGGGCGGAGCGCGGGCGGAGCGCGGCCGGGATCAGCCGCGGGCGCCGCTGCGGCGCCGGGCGCGCGCGGCGCCGGCGCGGCGGCCGGCGGCCGGGGCGACGGCCATCTCGGGCGCCCGGACGGCCGGCGCGTGGAGGTCGTACGCCACCTCGAGGGCCAGGGTGAAGTCGGCGGCGCCGGTGCCGGCGCCCGGGTGCGGAACCTGCTTGATCATGACGTGCTCCCTCACTACGAACGGTGCCGGCCGGTGAGCGCCGGCCGGCGGGCGGTGTCAGACGGAGCCGCCGGCCCGCAGCGTGGCCAGGTCGGACTTGACGGTGTTGATCGGGATGGCGAAGCCGAGGCCGACGCTGCCGGCGCTTGACGAGGACGACTGGGAACTGGCCGAGTACATCGCGGAGTTGATGCCGACGATGGTGCCGTTCATGTCGATCAGGGCGCCGCCGGAGTTGCCGGGGTTGAGCGAGGCGTCCGTCTGGATCGCCTTGTACGTCGTCGTGGACGAGCCGGTGTCGCCGTTGAACTGCCGGCCGCCGAACTCGAACGGCCACTGCCCGTTGCCGCCGCCCTGGCTCTGACTCTGGCTCTCGTCGGTGGAGACGGTCACGTCACGGTTCAGGGCCGAGACGATGCCGCTGGTGACGGTGCCGGTCAGGCCCTCGGGGGAGCCGATCGCCACGACCGTGTCGCCGACGCTGACGCCGCTGGAGTCGCCCAGGGTGGCCGCCGTGAGGCCGGCGGCGTCCCGCAGCTTGATCAGGGCGAGGTCCTTCTTGCTGTCGGTGCCGACGACCTGCGCGGTGTACGACTTGCCGTCGCTGGTCTTGACCTTGATCGAGGAAGCCCCCGAGATGACGTGGTTGTTGGTGAGGATCTCGCCGTCGCTGGTGATGATCACGCCGGAGCCGGTCGACTCCCCGGAGCTCGAGGTGGCGTTGATCTCGACGATGCTCGGGCTGACCGCGGCGGCGATCGCGGCGATGTCGCCCTTCTTGGCGGCGGGCACCACGCTGGTGCTGCTGGTGGTGGCCACGGTGTCGTTGCCGCCGGTCAGCTCCTGGATGCCGTAGGCGGTGCCGCCGCCGATGGCCGCGGCGACGATCGCCACGGCGGCCAGCAGGGCGACCGGCCCCCGGGCCCGCTTCTTCGGCGCGGGAGCGGGCCCGGGCTCGGTGGGTGCGGCAGACGCCGGGTACGCCCCGTGGGCCGCGTGCTCGCCAGGTCCGGCGGCCGGGGGTGCGTCGAGGAGGGCGGTGCCGCCGCCACCGGTGCCGCCGCCGGTGCCGCCGCCGGTGCCGTCGCCGCCGTACGAGCCGCCGGCTGTCGCGCCGGCTGTCGCGGCTGCCGGCGTGGTGGCCTGGCCCGGCCACACCGTGGTGCCGGGCTCGACGGTGACCGGCCGGACCGGCGGCTGCGCCGGCGGCGGCGGCCACTCGGGGTTCGCGGGCGAGGAGGCGTGCTGCTGGGGGTACGCGTGGCGTTCGCCCTGGTACGGGTCGTCGTACTCGCCGCCGCGGCGGATGCTCTCGGTCATGGAACGAGCTTGTCGCTCGACCATGAGAGCCCCCTGAGCGTCCGCTGAGAAGCCCGGCAGAACCTCGTATGCCCGATATAAAGACGCTTCTCGCGGCCCGGGGGACTCTCTCAGCAGGCTCTCAGAAAGCCACGCTCACTCATTCACGCGCAGCCGCAGGACCGCCGGACGACCAGCCGGGACGGGAACACCTTCAGCCGCTCGCGCCGCGACCCCGCGACCCGCAGCCCGTCGTCCAGCACCAGGTCCACGGCGGCCCGGGCCATCGCCGAGCGGTCCGAGGCGACCGTGGTCAGCGGCGGGTCGGCGAGCGCCGCCTCCTTGATGTCGTCGAAGCCGGCCACCGCCAGCTCGCCCGGCACGTCGATGCGCAGCTCGCGCGCCGCGCGCAGCACGCCGATCGCCTGGTCGTCGGTGGAGCAGAAGACCGCGGGCGGGCGCCGGGGCCCGGAGAGGATGTCCAGGGCGATCCGGTAGGCGTCGTAGCGGTTGTACGGTGCCTCGAACAGGCGGCCCTCGGTCGGCACGCCCGCTTCCTGCATCGCGCGCCGCCAGCCCTCGACGTGGTCGGAGACGGGGTCGCCGACGGCGGGGGTCTCGGCCGTGCCGCCGACGCACGCGACGTAGTCGTAGCCGTGTTCCAGCAGGTGGCGCACGGCGAGCTGGGCGCCACCCAGGTCGTCGGTGACGACGGCGACGTCGTCGATCGCCTCGGGCCGCTCGTGCAGCAGGACCACCCGGGCGTCCCACGCCTCGATCTCGGCGGCGGCGAGGTCGTTGAGCGCGTGGCTGACCAGGATCAGGCCGGAGACCCGCATCCCGAGGAACGCCCGCAGATAGTGGACCTCGCGCTCGCTGACGTAGTCGGTGTTGCCGACCAGTACCATCTTCCCGCGCTCGGAGGCGGCCTGCTCGACCGCGTGCGCCATCTCCCCGAAGAAGGGCTGGCGCGCGTCCGGGATGATCAGCCCTATGAGGTCCGTGCGCCGGGACGCCATCGCCTGGGCGACCCGGTCGGGCCGGTACCCCAGCTCCTTGATGGCGGCGAGAACACGCTCGCGCGTGGCCGGGGCGACCGGCCGGGGTCCGTTGTTGATGACATAGCTGACGACGGCAGTGGACGTCCCTGCCAGCCGTGCTACGTCGTCCCGAGTCACCTTGGCCACTCGCGGAGTCTACGCGGAGAGACCGGGACCGGGCAGGGCGAGAAGGCGCTGAGCCGGGCTTTTGCGGGCCCGTTCGGCGCTTCCGGTGCGGGAGCTGTGCCCTGCCCGGGCGTCCGCTATGCCTCCGCCCGGACCTCCACGGCGTCCAGCGCCGCCGTCTCGTCCGTTTCTTCCGTCTTTGACCGCTCCGCCCGGGCCTTGGCCTCCTCGGCGGCCCGGTCGACCTTCTCCGGGGTAACGAATCGATAACCGACGTTCCGGACGGTCCCGATCAGCGATTCGTGCTCGGGTCCGAGCTTGGCGCGCAGGCGCCGTACGTGCACGTCGACCGTGCGGGTGCCGCCGAAGTAGTCGTAGCCCCACACCTCCTGGAGGAGCTGGGCGCGGGTGAAGACGCGGCCCGGGTGCTGGGCGAGGTACTTCAGGAGTTCGAACTCCTTGAAGGTCAGGTCCAGGACCCGGCCCTTGAGCTTGGCGGAGTAGGTCGCCTCGTCGACCGACAGGTCGCCGTTGCGGATCTCCATGGGCGAGTCGTCGTTGACGATCTGCTGGCGGCCCATGGCCAGCCGGAGCCGGGCCTCGACCTCGGCCGGCCCGGCGGTGTCCAGCAGGACGTCGTCGATGCCCCAGTCCGCGGTGACGGCGGCGAGGCCGCCCTCGGTGACCACCAGGACGAGCGGACAGCCCGGCCCGGTGGACCGCAGCAACTGGCACAGGCTGCGCACCTGTGGGAGATCGCGGCGGCCGTCGACGAGGATGACGTCGGCGCCCGGGGTGTCGACGAGAGCGGGTCCCTCCGCGGGGGCGACGCGCACGTTGTGCAGCAGCAGGCCGAGGGCGGGAAGCACCTCCGCCGACGGCTGGAGGGCATTGGTCAGGAGCAGCAGAGAACTCATACGTCTGGTTCCTCCTCGGTCCCTGCGAGGACGTTTGCGGTGCGGAACTGCTCTGCGATCCCGGGGCCCGTACACCGCGGTCACCTGTGGATTCCCGCTTCGTATACAACGCTTCCGAAAGCACAAAAGGACCCGGGGGCTACGCTGCCCGAGTCCTCTGTCCAGCAGAATAGCCCACATGAACACCGGTCCGGCAGGTCATGTGGCGCGATCCACCCTTGGTCCGCATTCCGAGACGGGCAGACGGGAACCTTTGCGTACGTTTCTGCACACGGTCGACGGGATTGCCATCGATTCCGTATACGATCCGGCCGCCGTCGTATACGACGCCTCCCGGCCGTCCGCCGGTGACCTGGTGTTCGTGGTGGCGCACGGCTTCACCGGCGACGCGGACCGGCCGCACGTGCGGCGGGTGGCCGCGGCCCTGGCCCGCCACGGCGCCGTCGTCACCTTCTCCTTCCGCGGCCACGGCGCCTCCGGCGGCCGCTCCACGGTCGGCGACCGCGAGGTGCTCGACCTGGCGGCGGCGGTGGAGTGGGCGCGCGAGCTCGGGCACACCCGCGTGGTGACCGTCGGCTTCTCCATGGGCGGCTCGGTGGTGCTGCGGCACGCGGCGCTGCACGGGGGGACGGACGCGGTGGTCTCCGTCAGCGCGCCCGCCCGCTGGTACTACCGGGGCACCGCCCCGATGCGCCGCCTGCACTGGCTGGTGACCCGCCCCGCGGGCCGTCTGGTGAGCCGCTACGGCCTGCGCACCCGCATCCACCACCGCGACTGGGACCCGGTCCCGCTGTCCCCGGTGGAGGCGGCGGCGAAGATTCCCCCGACGCCGCTGCTGATCGTGCACGGCGACCGGGACGGCTACTTCCCCCTCGACCACCCGCGCACGCTGGCCGCGGCCGCCGGCGACGACGCCGAGCTCTGGGTGGAGCACGGCATGGGCCACGCCGAGAACGCGGCCGGCGACGAACTGCTGTCCCGCATCGGGGACTGGGCGGTCGCCCGGGCGGGCTAGCCTGAGGTGTCCACCGCCGACTGATTGAGGAACGGATGCCAAAGGTCACGGTGCGCTACTGGGCCGCCGCGAAGGCCGCGGCCGGGGTCGCCGAGGAACCGTACGAGGCTCAGACGCTGGCCGGGGCGCTCGACGCCGTGCGCGGGCGACACCCCGGCGAACTCACCCGCGTGCTGCGGCGATGCTCGTTCCTCGTCGACGGTGATCCCGTAGGCACCCGCGATCATGAGACGGTACGGCTGGCCGACGGCGGCACGGTCGAGGTGCTCCCGCCGTTCGCAGGAGGGTGACGATGACCGACCAGCAGCCGTACGACCCCGGGTACCAGGGGTACGACCCGTACCAGCAGGGTCAGCAGCCGCATGCGCAGCCGCAGCAGCAGCCGCAGGCTTGGCCCGGGCAGCAGGGGTACCAGGGCGCCGCCGGGTACGAGGACCCGGACGCGCTGCAGTACACGCAGCAGTGGCAGGGGCAGACCTGGGAGACCCAGCTGCAGCCGCCCGTCGCCGCGGTGGACGCGGCCGAGACGGCGTACCTGCCCCCGCAGGCGCCCGACGGGCACCCGCCGCACCACCCGGCGCCCCAGGACCGGGCAGCGGCCGGGTACGGCTATCAGCAGCACCAGGCCCATGCCCAGGCTCCGGCGTGGGACCGTCAGCCGCAGCCGCAGCCGCAGCCGCAGCCGCAGCCGCAGCCGCAGCCGCAGCCGCAGGCCGCCCAGCCCGTCGGCCTGGCCGGACCCGCTGGCCACGCCGGACCCGCCGCGCCCGAGCCGGAGGGCGCCCCCGGCTACGGTCCCGCCACCCTCGCCGGCAACTCCCGCATCACGGACGCCCAGCGCGCCCGCCTGGAGGGCCGCTCCCCGGTCATCGAGCCCGGCGGGCAGCCGGCCGCGCTGACGGCGCTGCTGGGGCTGCTGCTGTCGGGAACGGCGGCGATCGGCTCCTACGCCCTCCTCGTCCCGCTCGTCGCCCTGCAGGCGGTCACCGCGGCGGGCTGGTTCCGGCTCAACGGCATGTGGCCGGCCCGGCAGGGCATCGCGCTGGCGTTCCTCGGCGCGCTGGTCGCGGACGCGGCGCTGCTCGCGGCGGGCCGCGAGCACGGCCCGGCCACGATACTCGGCACCATCGGCGTGTGGGTGCTGCTCTCCCTGGTGCTGCAGCTGCGCTCGCACGCGGACCCCGACGAGCGGATGTACGGCCTGATGGCGACCGTCGTCTCGGCGGCGCTGTCCATCCTGGCGGCCGGTTACCTCGCGGCCGGTGCGGACGCGGTGTCCGTCGGGGCGGCCGCGGTCGCGGTGGCCGTGCTGGCCCGCGCCCTGCCGCTGCCCACGCCGGTGTCGGTGGCCGTCTCGCTGCTGGCGGCGGCGGGCGCGGGCATCGCGGCCGGCGCGATCACGGACCTGGGCGCGAAGGGTGCCCTGCTGGGCGCGGGCGCCGCGGCGTGCGCGCTGATCGGGCACCGGGTGGCGAGCTACGACTACCCGTCGCGCTTCGTCCACTTCACGGCGGGCGTCGCCCTGCCGCTGACGGCGGCGGCGCCGGTGGTTTATGTGCTCGGACGGGCGCTGGGGTAGCGCCGCCCCCCTTGTCACAGCTGATCCACAATTGGCGGGCGCGCGCCCGTCCCAGGGTTAGTCTCGCGCCAGACGGCCATCCGGGTCGTCGGTGACCGGCCTGGTGGATGACCGCCGAAGTGGGGGAAACACACGGTATGCGCGCCCTGCGAATACTTCTGATCGTCGTCGTGATCCTGGGCGGCCTGTTCGTGCTCGTGGACCGGGTGGCGGTCTACTTCGCCGAGAACGAGGCGGCGGACAAGCTCAGGACCACCGAGAACCTGGCCTCCACCCCGGACGTTTCCATCAACGGCTTCCCGTTCCTCACCCAGGTGGCGTCCGGGGAGCTGGACGACGTCCAGGTCGGCATCAAGGGCTACCAGGCGGACACCGGCTCCACCGCCGCCGGCGCCCCGAAGACGATCCGCGTCGACGACATCGACGCCCACATGAAGGGCGTGCGGTTCTCCGGCGACTACAGCTCCGCCACCGCGGCCACCGCCACCGGCACCGCCCTGGTCTCCTACGACGAGCTGCTGAAGGCGGCCAAGTCCGAGCCGACGCAGATCATCCCGGGCATCACCGCCCAGGTCGTCGGGCTGTCCGACGGCGGCAACGGCAAGATCAAGGTCGAGGTCAAGGTGCGGGCGGCCGGTGCGGAGCAGACGTACCCGGTGCTCAGTTCGGTGACCGTGGAGGGCTCCACGGTCAAGGTGCACGCCGACTCGCTGCCCAAGCTGGTGGTGCAGCTCGCCGAGTCCCGCATCCGCGCGATAACCGACTTCCAGCAGACGATAGACCAGCTGCCCGGCGACGTCAGGCTCGACAAGGTCGAGGCGGCGAAGGATGGCGTGGAGATCACCGTGAAGGGTTCGAACGTCAAGCTCGCGGGGTAGTGACGCGGGGCCTCGCGCGGCCGGAACGCGGGGCCTCGCGCGGCGGAACGCTGGACCTCGCGGGGACGGGACGAGCGACCATGCGGACCCACGCCGTCCGAAGGGCGAGACGCGGCCGTCCGCCGCACGGCCGCGACGGCGGACGCACCGGGTCGAAGGCCGTACGGCGGCCGCCCCGGCGCCGGTCCGCCCCGACAGTAATCTCACATCCCGGACGATGACGTCTCATCATGCGACACGCCGGTGACATGTCCCGCAGTCCGTCCCTACGATCGTCACCATGAAGCGACAGGCGGATCTCACGAAGCGGCGGGCAGTAGACCTGTGCCGCGTCGCCGCCATGCTCTGTCGCACCTTCTGAGCGGAGAGCCCAGACCTCCGCGTTCCCCCGCCCTGTGTCCAGGGCATCCGTGCGCCGCCGCCGCGACGAAGCGGGCGTGCGCACGCCTTGCAACCCGTACTTGCACTCGCACTCGCACGCCCCGCCGCAACTGCCCCGGAGGAGACACATGAGCCGCAGCGACGTCCTGGTAGACGCCGACTGGCTGCAGGACCACCTGGACGACCCGACGATCGCCATCGTCGAGGTCGACGAGGACACGTCCGCCTACGAGAAGAACCACATCAAGAACGCGATCCGGATCGACTGGACCCAGGACCTCCAGGACCCGGTCCGCCGTGACTTCGTCGACCAGGAGGGCTTCGAGAAGCTCCTGTCGGAGAAGGGCATCGCCAACGACCACACGGTCGTCCTCTACGGCGGCAACAACAACTGGTTCGCCTCGTACGCCTACTGGTACTTCAAGCTGTACGGCCACGAGAACGTCAAGCTCCTCGACGGCGGCCGCAAGAAGTGGGAGCTGGACGCCCGCGAGCTGGTCGACGGCTCCGAGGTGCCCGAGCGCGCGAAGACCGAGTACCAGGCCAAGCCGCAGGACGCCTCCATCCGCGCCTTCCGCGACGACGTCGTGGCCGCGATCGGCACGCAGAACCTGGTCGACGTGCGTTCGCCCGACGAGTTCTCCGGCAAGCTGCTCGCCCCGGCCCACCTGCCGCAGGAGCAGTCGCAGCGCCCGGGCCACGTCCCGAGCGCCCGCAACATCCCGTGGTCGAAGAACGCCAACGACGACGGCACGTTCAAGTCGGACGACGAGCTGAAGGCCCTCTACACCGACGAGAACGTGGACCTCGCCAAGGACACGATCGCCTACTGCCGCATCGGCGAGCGCTCGGCCCTGACCTGGTTCGTCCTGCACGAGCTGCTCGGCGTCCAGAACGTCAAGAACTACGACGGCTCCTGGACCGAGTACGGCTCCCTCGTCGGCGTGCCGATCGAGCTCGGCGCCGCCAAGTAGGACCGCCCCCTTTCAACCGCCCCCCTTTCAAGACCTCTGGAGAAGCACATGTGTGGAGCGAAGGCCGGCGGCCCGGACGCCTCGACGATCAAGCCCGGTGAGACCACCATCCAGGGCCAGGTGACCCGCGACGGCGAGCCCGTGACGGGCTACGTCCGCCTCCTGGACTCGACCGGCGAGTTCACCGCGGAGGTCCCCACCTCCGCCACCGGACAGTTCCGCTTCTACGCGGCCGAGGGCACCTGGACCGTCCGTGCCCTGGTGCCCGGCGGCACCGCCGACCGCACGGTCGTCGCCCAGCAGGGCGGCCTGGCGGAGGTCGCGATCGCGGTCTGACACCGCGCGCCGGAGCTGGGGCCGCACCCCTCGGGTTGGACGCCTGGGTGCGGCCCTTCGGCGTGTCCGGAGCCGTGTCCGGACCTACCCTGGAGACATGTACGCGCGCCGACGGCACGTCTACTTCGCGATGATGGGCATCTGCGTCGCGCTGTTCGTCCTGGCCTGGGGCGTCGTCCGCATCTGGTCCGTCCCGGCGGCCGTGGCGATGTGCGTGGTGGCGATGGTCATCCCCCCGGTCGCCGCGATGGTCGCCAACCGCCGCGGCCCGGAGGACCGCTGGTGGGACGACCCGTCCGGCGACCCCACGTCGGACGAGTGGTGGGACGAGCTGGACGGCAAGAAGCGTCCGCGGTGACGGCCGGTCCGGCGGCTCAGTAGACGAGCGCCTGCGTCTCGTCCGCCAGGGCCTCCTGGACGAAGACCTGGGCGCCCGCGATGCGCACGCCCTCGATGACGTCCCGCTCCGTGATGTCCCGGCGGGCCGCGCACTGCGTGCACAGCGTGACCTTGCCGCCCGCGAGCAGGGAGTCGAGCAGGTCGGGCAGCGGGGCGGCGTGCGGCAGTTCGAACTCGGCGGCCCGGCCCGGCAGGGCGAACCACGCCGACTCACCGGTCAGCCACAGGGAGACGTCGACGCCGCTGGCCACGGCCACCGCCGCCACCGTGAACGCCTGCGAGCAGCGTTCGGGGGCGTCGGCCCCCGCCGTCACCTTGATCACGAGTTTCTTCGCCATGGCCGAATCGTAATCAACGCCCCCACAACTCGAGCCGCGGGTCATGAGTCTCCTGTGAGCACGCACGCATGTGGCATGCGCGCTTCACGTTTCTTGTGGGGGACGTCTTGGAAGTACCCGAAGAGGGACCCGACGCGCCGGTTGCCCCGGTCGCGTCCGCAGTGCCCGGGCTGCCCGGCGTGCCAGGTGACGCGGACCCGGGTGCGCCCGGCGACGCGGACCCGGGTGCGCCCCGGCCTCGCCGCCGTCGCCGCCGTACGGCCCTGCTGATCGCGGGCGCCGCGCTGCTCGGCGTCGTCGCCGGCGCCTGCACCGGCTACCTGATCCAGGCCGACCGCGAGCCCACCGCGCTGCCGTCCCTGTCGCAGCCGGAGCTCGCGCAGGCCGGGGGGCCCGCCCCCGAGCCGCTGCCGGCCTCGCTGGACCGCCGCCTGAAGACGGAGGGCGACCTGCGGAAGCTGCTGCTGAAGAAGCCGCGCGGCGCCAAGGACTCCGAGTGGCTGGCCCGGTCCGACGGCTGGCTGGACGCGGCCGACTACGCCGAGGAATTCCAGAAGCCGGCCGCCGAGTTCGGCAAGCTCATCGGCGACGAGTTCCGCCGCGCCGCCGTCACCGGCTGGCGGAGCGGCTACCAGGCCGTCGAGATCCGGCTGGTTCAGTTCCGGCAGGAGGAGAACCCCGCGGCCTTCGACTCCGTCGAGGACCACCAGTTCTGGGCGGAGAACAAGGACGACGTCGACAGCAGCTGGCCGGTGCCCGGCACGGGCGGAGGCATGGCGTACTCCCACGCCCGGCCGGAGACCCAGGTGGGCTCCGTGTCGCTGTACATGGCGGAGGCGCACGCCGTCCGCGGTGACATCGCCATGGAGATCTGGGTGTACGACACCCGGCCGATCCCGAAGGCGAAGATCCTGGACCTGGCCGAGCGGCAGATGGAGCGGCTGTGAGCGACAACCAGTACCGGCCGGACGCCGAAGCGACCCCGTCCGAGCCCGCCTCGATCGAGCCCGCCCCGTCCGGAGGCCCCGGACCCGACTCCGCCCTGGTCGAGCCTGCCCCGGCCGAGCCTGCCCTGGTCGAGCCTGCCTCGGCGGAGCCTGCCCTGGTCGAGCCTGCCTCGGCGGAGTCCGCTTCGACGGGGCCCGTCGGCGCCGGTTCCGCCCCGGCCGGGGACGTTCCGGCCGAGGGCGCCGTGCTGCCCGGCCCGCTCGCCGGGAAGGCCCGTCGGCGTGGCCGGATCGCCGCCGTCGCCGGGGCCGTCCTGCTGGCCGCGGCCGTCGTCGCCGGCGTCGGGTACACCGTCGTCACCGTCGAGGACGCCGACCGGGACGCGGGCGCCCCCGTGTGGAAGTTCCCGAAGACGAAGCCCGCGGACACCGAGACGGCGGACGCCGAGGGGCTCGCCGGGATGCTCGTGCCCTACGGCGCGGACGGCTGGAGCCGCGGCCCCGACATCGGCGAGTTCGGCTCCGACACGCAGCTGGGCGGCGCCCGGGCCACGGCCCTGCGCAAGGAGTGGCTGAGCGGACTGCCGCGCTCCCAGCGCCGGGAACTGGAGCGGCGGATCGACAAGCAGCGCATCCAGGGCATGGCGATGCGCAGCTACGTAAGCACCGACGAGAGCGCCTCCGTCTACACCAGCCGGGCGTCCACCGTGAGCATCCAGCTCGTGCAGATGGACAACAAGGCGGCCCTGCGCGACGTCGCGGAGTTCCAGAACGGGCTCCTCGACGCCCTCGGCGTCTTCCGCGACGGCCCGCACGTCGAGGGCCACAAGAACGCCCGCTGCTTCCTGTCGCCCCAGGACAAGGAAGAGAAGCTCGACACGATGTACTGCTCCGCCTACCAGGGAGACGTCCTGGTCACCCTCAGCGCGGACGGCGCCAGGCCACTGCAGGCCCGCGGGGTGGCGAGGCTGCTGAAGGAACAGCTGGACCGCATCGCCGAGCCGGGGAAGGCCGTATGAGCGACCAGACCGAGCCCACCGAGCCCACCGAGCAGACGGAACAGACGGAACAGACGGAACAGACGGAACAGACGGAAGTGACCGAGCAGCCGGACGCCACCGAGCAGGCCGAGAAAGCCCAGCAGTCCGAGCAGTCCGAGCAGTCCGAGCAGGCCGAGCAGGCCGGACCGGCCGGACCGGCCGAGCCGCTGCCGCCCCTCACCGCGCCGCCCACGGCGCCCGCGCCGGAAACGCCGCCCCTCCCCGCACCCCCCGTGCCGCCGGCGCCCCGCAAGGACCGCCGTGTGCTGCGGGCCGTGCTGCGCTGGACCGCCGCCGTCGCCGTGTTCGCGGTGGCCGGGGCGGGAACGGCGTACGGGATCACGTCGATGGAGCGGACGGACGTACCGGGTCTGGCGACCGCGTCCGACGGGCGCTGGGACTACCCCACGCTGACCAGGCCGCCGCTGCCGTCCGGCAGCCCGGGACCGCTCGCCCCTTCGAACAAGGCCGGCGCGCACTACGCCGACCTGCGCGCCCTGGTGCTGCCCGCGCCGAAGGGGGCGACCGAGGACCCGGAGCTGCGCGGGAAGGACGGCTGGCTGGCGACCGGCGACTTCCTCGCGGAGTACGCCGAGAAGGAGGACCGCGCCCAGCTGCGGCGGAAGCTCGTCGACCACGCCCTGCGGCACATCGCGGCCCGCGGCTGGACCACCCCGGACGGCACCAGCACCCGGATCTACCTGCTCCACTTCGGCACGGCAGCCGTCGTGGACGACCTGGTGGGCGACGACGTAGCCCCCTACAGCGCCCCCGGCTTCCGGGTGCGCGGAGCGGACGCGTCCGCCTTCGACGAGGACTTCCCGGGGACGGCCCAGGTCGAGGGCGTCGAGCGCAGGTCCTACGTCGAGCACGCGCCCTACGGCGCCGAGCAGGTCCGGCAGGCCTACCTGTCCGCCGGGGACGTCCTCGCGGTGATCGTGCAGTCCGGGAAGGGCGGCGCGAAGGCGGTGCCGTTCCAGCAGACGGTCACCCTGCAGAGCCAGCTGCTCGGCTGAGCCCCGCGACGGCGTACCTCACGACGGGAGCCGGGGCCCGGCCGCGTAAGCTGGGCTCCGGTCCGTCTGTGCCGCCACCCCGGCTCGTCCCAAGGAGCACCTCGTGCTTGAGGCATTCTACGAAGCCCTGCTGATCCTGGTCTGCGTCGGCGTCCTCGCCTTCGCCGGTCTGACCGTGAAGAAGCTGTACCAGGGCCAGCGCTGACCCACGTCTAGGAACTCCTCATGATCGAGATCCCGTCCGACCTCCACAAGGACCTCGTCCCCCTCGCCTTCCTGCTCGGCAACTGGGCCGGCGCGGGCGTGCACGACTTCCCCGGCTCCGAGAAGTGCAACTTCGGGCAGGAGGTCACCTTCACGCACGACGGCAGGGACTTCCTGGAGTACCACTCCCGCACCTGGGTGCTGGACAACGACGGGAACAAGGTCCGTCCCCTGGAGTCCGAGTCCGGCTTCTGGCGCGTCGACGCCGGCCGCAAGGTCGAGGTCACGATGACCCGCGACGACGGCGTCATCGAGATCTGGTACGGCGAGCTGGCCGCCCAGAAGCCGCAGATCGACCTGGTCACGGACGCGGTGGCGCGCACGGCGGCCTCCCGCCCCTACAGCGGCGGCAAGCGCCTGTACGGCTACGTCAAGAGCGACCTGATGTGGGTCGGCGAGAAGCAGACGCCCGACGTCGAGCTGCGCCCCTACATGTCGGCGCACCTGAAGAAGGTCGTCACCCCCGAGGAGGTCGAGCGCTGGGCCAAGGCCCTGCCCGACGATCTGCCCGACGACGGGATCGCCTTCTTCAAGTAGTCCTAGACTTTCCGGTGTGGTGAGCACCGACTGGAAGAGCGACCTGAGGCAGCGCGGCTACCGGCTGACGCCGCAGCGCCAGCTTGTCCTCGAAGCAGTGGACACCCTGGAGCACGCGACCCCCGACGACATCCTCATCGAGGTGAGGAAGACGGCGTCGGGGGTCAACATTTCCACCGTCTACCGCACCCTGGAGCTGCTGGAGGAGCTGGGGCTGGTCTCGCACGCCCACCTCGGGCACGGGGCGCCCACCTACCACCTCGCCGACCGCCACCACCACATCCACCTGGTCTGCCGCGACTGCCAGAACGTCATCGAGGCGGACGTCCAGGTGGCGGCCGAGTTCACCGCGAAGCTCCGGCGGGAGTTCGGCTTCGAGACGGACATGAAGCACTTCGCGATCTTCGGCCGCTGCAAGGACTGCTCCCTGAAGGGTTCAACTACCAAGTCGTAGGCTTGTGTCCATGAAAAGCCCCCTGCTGTCCCTGCCCGGCGCCGTCCCCGCCGAGGGTGTGGACGAAGGCGTCGCCGCCCACTACGGCGACCTGTTCCGCGAGCAGCGCGCCCTCGCCGACGGCACCGGCTTCGTCGACCTCTCCCACCGCGGCGTCGTCACCGTCACCGGCGAGGACCGGCTGAGCTGGCTGCACCTGCTGCTCACCCAGCACGTCAGCGACCTGCCGCCCGGCCGGGCCACCGAGGCGCTGGTCCTGTCCGCGCACGGCCACATCGAGCACGCGCTCTACCTGGTGGACGACGGCACGACGGTCTGGGCCCACGTCGAGCCCGGCACTCAGGAGGCGCTGATCGCGTACCTGGAGTCGATGAAGTTCTTCTACCGGGTCGAGGTCGCCGACCGCACGGACGAGTTCGCGGTCGTCCACCTGCCGGCCGGCTCGATCGCCGAGGTGCCGGAGGGCGCCGTCGTGCGCGAGACCCCGTACGGCCGTGACCTGTTCCTGCCCCGCGCCGACCTGGAGTCCTACGCCGCGCAGGCCGGCCCGCCGGCCGGGATCCTCGCCCACGAGGCGCTGCGCGTCGAGCAGCACCGCCCGCGCCTCGGCTTCGAGACCGACCACCGTACGATCCCGCACGAGCTGGGCTGGATCGGCACCGCGGTGCACCTGCAGAAGGGCTGCTACCGCGGTCAGGAGACGGTCGCCCGCGTGCAGAACCTCGGCAAGCCCCCGCGCCGCCTGGTCTTCCTGCACCTGGACGGCAGCGAGGTCCACCTGCCGCCGCACGGCACCGAGATCCGGCTCGCGGACGAGGGCCCCGACGGCCGGAAGATCGGCTTCGTGACCACGTCCGCCCGCCACCACGAGCTGGGCCCGGTCGCGCTGGCCCTGGTCAAGCGGAACGTCCCGCTGGACGCCCGGCTGGTGGCGGGGGACACGGCGGCCGCCCAGGAGACGGTCGTGGAGCCGTAGACCCGTGGGGACCGGCGGCCCCGCAGTCCTCGCCGGTCCCCTCGGATCAGATGTCCAGCAGGACGGTGAACGGGCCGTCGTTCGTCAGCGACACCCGCATCCGCGCGCCGAAGCGGCCCGTCGCCACCGTCGCGCCCAGCGCGCGCAGCTGGGCGACCACCTCGTCGACCAGCGGCTCGGCGACGTCGCCGGGGGCGGCCGCGTTCCAGGTGGGGCGGCGGCCCTTGCGGGCGTCCCCGTACAGGGTGAACTGGCTGATCACCAGGAGCGGGGCGTCGATGTCGCTGCACGACTTCTCGTCGTGCAGCATCCGGATGGACCACAGCTTGCGGGCGAGCTGGGCCGCCTTCTCCTTGGTGTCCTCGTGCGTCACGCCGACCAGGACGCACAGTCCCTCGCCGGTGATCTCCCCGACCGTCTCGCCGTCCACGACGACGCTCGCGCCGTCCACCCTCTGCACCACTGCACGCATGGGCCCCATGATGCCGTGCGGCCCTGAGCGGCCCGCACCGGGCTTCCGGGCGGCTTCGGAAAGCTTCTCGGGGGACCTGTTTCTGACCTCAACCACCTCATGTGGGGCCGATCGGGGGCACTCGGTCACATAGCGGCCACTCGGGGTGGCACGATGCTCCCACACGCCGGTCGAGGGGACGGTAGAGGCACATGAGAACTCCGAGTACCGGGCAGCCGTCCGGGCCCGTCGCGCTGACCGACGCGACGGGCCCCGGCACGCTCCGGCCGCCCGCGCAACGCACCGACAGTCCGGGTCCGTTCCTGCCCGCCGCCGCGGAGCACGACCTGACCGTGCTCAGCCTGCCCGAGCTGCGCGCCCTGCGCCGGGACGCGCAGCGCGACGAGGCCGACCTCAGCTACGTACGGCGGCTGCTGCAGGGCCGGGTCGACATCCTGCGGGCGGAGCTGGCCCGCCGGTCCCCCGCGGGCGCGGGCTCCGTCGTCGAGCGGCTGTCCGAGATCCTCGCCGACGGCCCCGCCCGGCACCGTTCCTCGGCCCGCCACGTGACGCTGGGCACGCCGCACGGCGAGGAGTACCGGCGGCTGGCCGCCGACATGCTCGCCGAGGTCGAGCTGTCGGACCTGGGCGCGCGCACGGACCAGGAGCTGCAGACCGCGATGCGGCGGCTGGATCGCTACGAGCAGCAGGTCTCCCGGCGACGGCAACTGCTGCAGCGCACCGCGGACGACTGCGGCGGCGAGATCGCCCGCCGGTACCGCGAGGGGGAGGCCCAGGTGGACGACCTGCTGACGTGAGGGCGGACCCGCTCGACGGCGCGCCCCAGGACGTGCTCAGGGCGTGCTCAGACACGTACTCAGGGACCCCCTCAAGGCCCCGTTCAAGGTCCCGCGGGGCGAAATCCGCGCGACACCTCCGCCGCCGTACCCCTACCGTGCTGCCATGAGCCGAGCCGCCGACATCGACGTGCGCCCCGTCACCGAGGCCGAGTACCCCGAGTGGCTGCGTGCCGTGCGGGGCGGGTTCCTGCTGGGGCCGACCCTCTCCGAGGACGAACTCGAGGCACGCGCCACCCAGTTCGAGCCCGGCCGTTACCTGGGCGCCTTCGACGGGGACCGCTGCGTGGCGACCTTCCGGTCCTTCACGCAGGAGGTCACGGCGGTCGGCGGCGCCCCGGTGCGGGCCGACGCGGTCTCCGCGGTCACCGTCACCGCCACCCACCGCCGCCGCGGCCTGCTCACCCGGATGATGACCCAGGACCTCGCGGCCGCCAAGGAGCGCGGGGACGTGGTCGCCACCCTGATCGCCGCCGAGTACCGGATCTACGGCCGCTTCGGCTTCGGCCCCGCCGTCCACGAGACCCACTGGACGGTCGACGTCCCGCGGGCCGGCCTCGACGCCCGCGGGCCCGTCTGCGCGGACGGCGGCCGCGTCGACCTGGTGGACGGCGAAGAGGTGCGCAAGCTCGGCCCCGAGCTGCACGAGCGGGTGCGCCGCGCCACGCCGGGCGCCGTCAGCCGCAGCGACTGGTGGTGGCAGCTCAACACGGGCGCCGTGCGCGTCGACCCGAAGTGGACCGAGCCGTTCTGGGCGGTCCACCGCGCGGCCGACGGCACGGTCGAGGGCCTCCTGGCGTACGAGGTGGACGACCGGTGGGGCGACGCCAAGCAGCCGCTGAACACGGCGAGCGTACGGTCCCTGATCGCGTCGACCCCGGCCGCCGAGCGCGCCCTGTGGCACTACCTCTGCTCGATCGACTGGGTCACACAGGTCAAGAGCGGCTCCCGGGCCCCCGACGACCTGCTCCCGCTCCTGCTGCCCGACCCGAGGGCCGCCCGCATCACTACGCACGCGGACTGGCTGTGGGTGCGCATCCTGGACGTGGAACGCGCGCTCCGGGCGCGGACGTACGAGGGGACCGGCTCGCTGGTGCTGGAGGTGATCGACCGCGCCGGCCTCACCGGCGGCCGTTACCGGCTGGAGGCGTCCGCGGCGGGCGCGTCCTGCACGCCCACCCGCGACCCGGCCGAACTGACGCTGGACGTCGCCGAGCTGGCGACCCTGTGGCTGGGCGACGAGTCGGCGGTGCGGCTGGCGGCGCTGGGCCGGGTGCGGGAAGAACGAGCGGGCGCCGCCCTGGTGGCCGACGCCCTGCTGCGTACGTCCAGGCGACCGTGGTGCCCGGACATGTTCTGAGGCTCCTTTCGCCGGCGACGGTGGACTCATCCGTAGCGTGCTCTTCAGTTGTGGCTGTGCTGTTGAGTTGTGGCTGTGCGGGTGCAGCTTCCGCTGCTGTTCGGTTGTCGGTGTTCGGTTGTGACGGTGCCGTCGTGCGGGCCGACCGAGCTCCCGGCTCCCCTCCGGAAGGGAGCGCGGTCAACCGGATCCGTGGCGGCCGAGCCGGTGCGGCGCGGCCGGGACCGTCCGGACGGGGCGTGATCCTCGTGACGCGGTGTCCCGGAATCCTTGGCCAACAGTCCGGAAGCTTGACCATGTTGCTCAAGTTGGCGACCAACTTGTCTTCAGTTATCTCCGCTTGGAAGCGTCTCATAACCACCTTCGCATGAACTGCCGCAAGATGGCGGGAAGTTGTAGTGTTCTTGTGTGGACCCGAAACACGCCTCAGCCAATGGGCGGGAAAGGTCACAGCGGCCACAGAAGACACACCGTGAAGTGGCCGACGAGTTGCGTGCCCGCATCCGCTCGGGCCGGCTCCGCGCGGGTCAGCGCATGCCCACGCAGGCGAAACTGGCCGACGAGTTCGGCGTCGAACGCGGCGCCGTACGCCAGGCCCTGCGCATCCTGCAGTCGGAGCACCTGCTGACCAACGTCTCCAAGGGCGCTCCGGCCACTGTCGCCCCGGATCCGGGCCTCACCAGGGCCCTGACCGGCCCCGCGGCACTGCCGATGCCCACGACGGTGGCCCTGGCCCCGCGCATCGCGGCCGCCTTCGCCGCCCCGCACGTCGAGATCGACGCACTGTGCCTGACCTCGGTGTCCCTCACCCTCGCCATCGGCGAGCCGCTGCGCCGGATCCACGCCGGACAGCTGAAACCGGCCAAGGTCGACGTACGGGTGCTGCTGCCCAGCCGCGACATCGACCTGGCCTTCCCGACCCCGGTGGACCCCTCCGCCGACGGCCGGCTCCAGCGCCGCTGGCTGGCCCAGCGCAACGCCCAGGGACAGGTGCTGAAGCACAACCTGCTGGCCCTGCGCTCCACCCACGGCATCGACGTGCGCGTCGCCTTCCGCGCGCTGCCCTTCACCCCGCCGGTGAAGCTGTACCTGCTCAACGGCGCCGAGGCGCTGTTCGCGTACTACACGCTCACCCGGCGCGAGGCGGAGATCGACCAGGAACACCTGGAGATGTACGACGCCGAGGGCACGCAGTCCATGCTGTTCGCCTTCGAGCAGGGCAGCGGCCTGCGCGACACGACGTTCGTCGAGCAGTCGCACCTGTGGTTCAACGCACTGTGGGAGACGATCAGCTCGGAGCTGCTGCTCACGGGCTGACGTCTCCCACGGACGGCCGTACCGGGCGCTTCTCTCACAGGGCGGGCCCCGCGACCAGCAGGGCGAGCAGTACCGCCCCGACGGAGCTGACGGCCGGGTTCTTCGCCTTGATCCCCGTGGTGAGCAGGAGCAGGCCGACGACGCCGACGGCGCCGTACTTCAAGGTGACGAGCTGCTCGAAGCCGACGACGAGGACCGCCGACAGGAGGGCGAGGGCAGGCATGGTGGTTCCCCCTTCAGGCGTGGGCAGGACGGGCGTGGGGGTGCGAGGCGGATGAAGTCGGACGGACGGGGAAGCAACGGGAAGCAATCCCTCCGCCAACTCAACCAAGTTGGTAACCAACTCTGCCTATGTTGTCCCCACTTGGCAGCCAGTCATAAACAACTTTCAAACAACTCCCCGTAGATGGACCTGAGTTGTACCGTTTGGTCGTGACACAGGAGAACGTGGCGGAGAACGTGGCGGAGAACGTGGCGGAGAACGTGGCAGTGAACGGCGACAGGAAGCTCTCCCCGCAGGAGATCGCCGGCATCCTCCGGGACCGGATCCGCAGCGGTGACCTGAAGGCGGGGGACCGCCTGCCCACCCAGGCGGAGCTCGCGGTCGAGTTCGGCGTGGAGCGGGGCACCGTGCGCCAGGCCCTCCGGGCACTCCAGGAGGACGGCCTCCTCAGCAACGTCAGCAAGGGCAGCCCGCCGAGGATCGCGGAACCGGCGCCCGACCGGAGCGAACCCCAGCCCACGATGGTGGGGCTGGCCCCGCGCCTCGCCGAGGCCTTCTCGGCCCCGCGGGTCCGGGTGGACGCCGCCTGCCTCACGGCGGAGACGCTCATGCTGGCCCTGAGCGAGCCGGTCCGGCTGATCCACGAGGGCCGGATCCGCCCCGAGTCGATCGACGTACGCATCCTGCTGCCCAGCCGCAAGATCGACCTCGCCTTCCCGGTGCCGGTGGAGGGCCGCGGCGAGGACGACGCCGTGCACCAGCGCTGGCTCGCCCAGCGCAACGCGCAGGTGCAGGTCCTGCGGCACAACCTGTGGACGCTGCGCTCCTCGCACGGCATCGACGTGCACGTGACCTTCCGCGCGCTGCCCTTCACCCCGCCGGTGAAGCTGTACCTGCTCAACGGTAC
The DNA here is from genome assembly GCF_055569945.1 of Streptomyces sp. NPDC031340. Lineage (NCBI taxonomy): Bacteria > Bacillati > Actinomycetota > Actinomycetes > Kitasatosporales > Streptomycetaceae > Streptomyces > Streptomyces sp. NPDC031340. The sequence goes on along the minus strand of NZ_JBVIIE010000058.1, from coordinate 29,773 downwards.
CGAGGCGCTGATCGCCTACTACATGATCACCAGGCGGGAGGAGGAGTGGGACAGCGGCACCCTGGAGATGTACGACGCCCTGGGCGGCAAGTCGCTGCTGTTCTCCTTCGAACAGCGCGCCGGCCGGCGGGACGCCGCGTTCGTCGAGCAGTCCCAGAAGTGGTTCGACGCCCTCTGGGAAACCATCACGACGGACCTGACACTCTCCTAGTGACTTCTGATACGGCGCACACCGAACCGGTGACGGCGGAGGCGGAGAACCTGCGCGAGCTGATCACCGAGGCCCGCTTCGTCCTGTTCGACTTCGACGGCCCCGTCTGCCGTCTGTTCGCGGGGCACACGGCGGAACGCGTGGCCAAGGAACTGGTGGACTGGCTCGAGCGGCAGGGGCTGAGAGGGCTGCTGACGGAGGAGGAACGGGTCCACCCCGACCCGATGGCCGTCCTGTACGCCGTCAACGGGAGACATCCGCACAGCGACCTGGTGACCGAGCTGGAGGAACGTCTCACCCAGCAGGAGCTGAAGGCGGTCGGCTCCGCCATGCCGACGGCCTACGCGGACCCGCTGATACGCACCTGGACCGCCGTGGGCGCCAGGCTGGCGGTCGCCACCAACAACTCGCCCCGCACGGTGGCCGAGTACCTCGCCGGCCGCGGCCTGGCCGACTGCTTCGCCCCGCACGTCTACGGACGCACCGGCGAGCTCGACCTCCTCAAGCCCCACCCGCACTGCCTCAACCGGGCGCTGAACGCCATGGGCGCCGCCCCCTCCACCGCCCTCATGATCGGCGACGCCCCCACGGACCTGCTGGCCGCCGAGCGGGCGGGAGTACCGTTCCTCGGCTACGCGCGCAATCCGTACAAGGAGAAGCAACTGAGGGCCGCGGGCGCCCGAACCGTCGTGTCCTCCCTGGAACCCGTACTACGAGCCCTGCGCGGTTAGGGCCTGTCCGGCGGATCATGCCGGAGACGCGGGGTCTGGCACGCCCATCTGCGGCGTTGTCGTCGGTTGTCGATGCTCCGCATCGACGCCCTCCTCCGCCGTGCAGCTGAACGCACCAGACCCCGCTCACCTGGGTTGGAAGGCGCCGCCGGTTTCCTCCGACCTGATCCGCCGGACAGGCCCTAGGCCTGAGTCATCAGGAGCACGAAGACCACGGCACCGGCCGACAGGCAGGCGGTGTTGCGCGCGCGGAAGCCGGCGCCCAGCAGAAACAGGCACAGGACCCCGAGGGGCCCGAACCGCGACGTCAGCAGCTGCTCGGCGCCCAGTGCCAGCACGGTGCCCACCAGTTGGAAGAAGACCACGGGACCCCACCCCTCTCACTTCTCTTCACTTCTCTGACAACCGATCAACAACCGTTCCAATTGGACTGGTTGCTTTGAATTGGATGTGCCCTGGCTGCGTGATCCCTTAACTGCCTTTCACATCTCGCCCACATGGCCGTCCAATCCGGCCGCCAATGTGACCGAAAGCGTTTTGCTCCGCGCTCGAAGAGGTACGGTCGCGGTGTGAGCACAGGGCGTGGCGACAGCGGGGCGAAGGGCTCCAGCTCCCTTCTGGAGGACTTGCGTGCCCGTATCGCCGACGGCACCTACGCCCTGGGCGGCCTCCTGCCGACGCAGCGGGAGCTGGCCGACGAGTTCGGGATCTCGCGCGACACCGTGCAGCGGGTGCTGCGGGAGCTGAAGAACGAAGGCTGGATCGAATCCCGCCAGGGCAGCGGCTCACGGGTCGTCAAGAGCCCCATACACTCCGGCAGGGAGCCACAGACGGCGCCACGGCTGCGGGCGGCGCTCGGGCCGTTCATCGCCCGGGCCTTCGCCCAGCCGGTCGTCCGGCTGGACGTCTTCACCCTGACGTCCGAGAGCCTGGACGCGCACGTCCGGCTGCAGGCCGAGCGCATCCGCACCGGGGAGATCGCCACCCCCGAACGCATCGAACTGCGCATGCTGCTGCCCTCCGAGACGCTGGAACTGCCGTATCCGCGCGCCATGACACCGGCCGGGGGCGGGACCGCGGCGGAGGAGCCGGCCGCGCTCCAGGAGCGCATCCACGAGCGGCTGCGCGGCATCACCCGGCGGCACACCACGTCGTTGCGGTCGGCGCTGCGGGACCTCGAGACGGAGGGCGTGGTGCCGTCCGTCGACGTGCAGGTCCGGCAGGTCCCGCTGGTCCCCGCCTTCAAGCTGTACCTGCGCCGGGGCGCGGAGGCGCTGTTCGGGCCCTACGAGGTGGTCGAGCGCCCGATCCTGCTCGACGACGGGACCGAGATCGGCGCCCTGGACGTCCTGGGTCTGGGCTCGACGCTGACGCGCCACGTGAACGACGAGGGGGACCCCAACTCCACCGGGTCCGTCTTCATGGAGAGCATGCAGGCCTGGTTCGACTCCTGCTGGGAGCGGCTCGCCGCCGCGCCGTGAGCCGCCGGCGTTCGCGGGAGCGGGGCCGGCGGCACGCCGCTGCCCGGTCTCACCGTGCCCAGGCACCTCACAAGTCGACGTGGTTGGTCATCCTCACGGCTCCCGGGGCACTACAGTGTGCGCACCCCGTCGCGACGCAGGGACATCGGTGCGTCGTAGAGCCATTCAGGAGTGATCTTTGGGCGGTCCACCCAGGACGTCCGCTCTGGTGCGTGACGCGGCGTTCGACCGCCTTGTGTCGTACGCCACGGCACAGGGCGAGGCCAGCCGAGGCCACCACAACCTCAACCACGTGGTGCGGCCCCCCGGGGACGTCTTGGCGATGTTCCCCGCCCTGGCAGGACACGACCGGGTGACCGTCAGGCGGCGGATCCGGACGGCGCTGCCCGTGGTGATCAGGACCTGGCAGGACGAGGCGGAGATCCTCGGCGCGGTGCACGGCGTGCTCCCGCACGTTCCGCAGTGCCTGGTCAAGCTGGGGGACGTGACCGTCCTGAGCTACGTACAGGGCGTGCCCCTGTCCACCATCTGCCGTAACGGCAAGCCGGTGGAACCGCATCTGGTGGCCGCCCTCGCGGGCTTGCTGGCGGACATGACGCAGGTGCGCAGAAAGGATCTGCCACCGCTGCCGCAGTCCTGGCCCCGCACCAGCCGGGACAGCCGGGCCTTCCTGCGGGCCCTGGCACAGGCCACGGAGGAGCAGGTCAGTCAGCCCAATTGGGCGGAGTTCGGCGGCCTCTTCGCCATGCTGGGCATCAGGGAGGACGCCATGGCGCGCTTCGCCGAACGCGTCCCGGCGCTGATCAGCCGCCCGTTCAGTCTGCTTCACACCGACCTGCACCGTGACAACGTCATCTTTTCGTACGACGGCGACCCGCCCCTGATCTGCGTGGACTGGGAGCTGGCCACCTACGGCGACCCGGTGCACGACCTGGCCACACACATCGTGCGCATGCGGTACCCGCGCGAGCAGCGGCAGGAAGTCGTCGACGCGTGGGTCGAGGCCATGGGGCGGCGGCGGCTCAAGGCGGTCAACGGTGCCAAGCGGGATCTGCGCCACTACGTGGCCTTCGAACACGCGCAGTCCGTCTACCCCGACGTGATGCGCGCGGTGACCTCGCTGGGCGACAAGTTCGACCAACGGGATCTGGACGCCGCGACGCACGCGGTACACCGCGCGCTGAAGGTGGCGGCCGAGCCCCTGCATCTGAAGAGCGTGCCGGACGAGAAGGCGATCGAGGGAATCCTCGTCCGCTGGAACACGTCGCACGGCAAGCGGCACAGCCGGGCCAGGGGCGCGATGGCGATCCCCTGCTGGCGCGATCCACGGGTCCCGGAGAGTCACAGGTTCCCTGCCTGGGCGGTCAGGGAGGCGCTTTTCGAGGAGGGCGCCGCGCCCGCGAACCATGTGTTCAAGGGGACCGCGCACCTCAGTACCGCGGTACGGGTGCGGGGCATTCCGTTCCCGGTCATGGTGCGGCGGAAAGTGGGCACGGCCCATCCGCGCGAGCGGCGCTTCCTGAACGAGCACGCCGTGCTCGGGGCGATCGAGAAGTCCGGGGTGTCGGTGAACGCCCCGCGCGTGCTGGCACTGGGCACGAGCCATCGTCACCGGGACCAGTTCACCATCCACACCTTCGAGGGGCCGCAGGGCGAGATCCGGCCGCCGGACCATCCGGTGGACGGCCTGCGGCCGCACGAGGCGGACGACCTCGTCGACCAGCTTCGCGAGCTGACCTCGGTCGACTGCTGCGAGCTGGGCCCGGAGACCCTCGGACAGGATTTCTACCAGGGGCTGCGTGCAGAGCTGCTGCGCATGGTGGCCGAACTGCCCAAGGAGACGCTGGCGCTGGCCAGGGAGCTGGGACTGCCGGGGAACATCGTCCGCCTCGGGGAGATCCTCGACCGGCACCTGCCCACTCCCCGCAGGGCCGTCCTGCTGCACGGCGACCTCAACCCGTGGAACCTGATCCGCCGTCCGGCCGGTATGGGGCTCACCCTGATCGACTGGGAAATGGCCATAGTGGGTGACCCGCTCTACGACCTGGTCCGGCACATCCACCTCACGCCGACGCTCCCGGACATCCGGGAGCGCCTCTTCGTCCGCTGGTCCCGGTTGCTGCCGGAGGAGTGCACGAAGGGCTGGCGCGACGACTGGCGGGTGTACCGCTGGATCGAGACCGTCCGTTCGGCCTACGTGGACCTGGACCGCCTTGTCACGGGCGACGGCCTCGACGCCCCCAACGTCCGGCGGGCCGTGGACACCTACGCCATGACCCTGAAGTCGGCGACCGCGGTGCTCGGGCTCAAGGACCGGGCTACGACCAATCCCTATCTTGCCCTTGCCCTGCCGCGTGCCGGCCATGAAGAGGCGCCGGCGTACGGGGCATCCATGGAGGCGTGACGCATCGCGCCGGACTCCCTGAAGCCCGTGGCAAGTGCCCTTCCGGCCGGAGGCGGACGGCGCGCCGTCCGCCTCCGGCCGCGCCCGGCGTCACCGTAGGCTCCCCTCATGAGCGAGATCGGTCTGCGGGAGCGCAAGAAGCGGCGGATGTACAAGGACGTCTCCGACATCGCCGTCCGGCTGTTCCTGGAGCGTGGCTTCGACGCGGTGTCGGTCGCCGAGGTGGCCGCCGCCGCCGAGATCTCCAAGCCGACGCTCTTCCGGTACTTCCCGGTCAAGGAGGATCTCGTCCTGCACCGCATCGCCGACCACGAGGGCGAGGCCGCCCGGGTGGTCGCCGAGGGGCCCACGCCCCTCGGCGCGCTGCGGCGGCACTTCCTCGACGGGCTCGACCGGCGCGACCCCGTGACCGGGCTGAACGACGAGCCCGAGGTGCTCGCCTTCCACACGCTGCTGTACCGGACCCCCGCCCTGGTCGCCCGGCTGTACGGCCACCTGGAGCGGTCCGAGGCCGCGCTCGCCCAGGCGCTCGGCGGCGGACTCGACGCGCGGCTCGCCGCCGGGCAGATCGTCGCCGTGCAGCGCGTCCTCGCCCTGGAGAACTGGCGGCGCGTGGCAGCGGGCGAGCGGGTGGCGGACGTGCACCCGGACGCCGTCCGCGCGGCGGAGCGGGCGTTCGGGATGCTCGCGGCAGGGCTGCCGCACCTCACGTGACTGACGCTCAGTAAAAAATGTGACCCGGTTACGTTATTGGCGTTAGGCTCGTCCGCATGACGTCAGCCGACCCCGCCTCCGACCCCTCCGTCCACGACCTCCGTCACGAACGCGCGCACCACGACCGCTGCCGCGCCGCCCGCGCCGCCATGGCCGACGGCGCCCAGGAGCACGTCGTCACCGGCGCGGACGTCTCCGCCTCGGGCGCCGACGCCGAGGTGCTCGGACGCGGACTGCGCGGCCGGGCCAGGGAACTGCGCGAGCTGCCTGAGGGGCCCCTGTTCTTCGGACGGCTGGACTTCGCGGACGTTCCGGAGACGGCGGGCGTTCCCGAGACCGTCGGCGTTCCTGAGGCGGCCGGCGTTCCGGCCACCGCGGACACCTCCGAGCCGTCGGCCCGTACCCCCGAGTCGCCCCGTGGGCACGCCGGGCAGCGGTATCACATCGGGCGGATGCGGATCAGTGAGCACCCGGCGGTCCCGCCCCTCGTCGTCGACTGGCGCGCGCCCGTCGCCCGCGCCTTCTACCAGGCGAGCGTCCGCGACCCGCAGGGCGTCGCGCTGCGCAGGAGGTTCGGCTGGGCGCCGGGGAGCAAGGGGGACTCCGCCGACCTGACCGGGCTGGAGGACGAGCGTCTCGACCGCCCGGGCGCGCGGGAGCCGTCGTTCAGCGGCATCGTCGCCCGCGAGATCGAGCGGCCCCGCGTCGGCCCCATGCGGGACATCGCCGCGACCATCCAGCCCGAGCAGGACGACCTCGTGCGGGAGGACCTCGCGCGGTCCGTGTGCGTGCAGGGAGCTCCGGGCACCGGCAAGACCGCCGTCGGGCTGCACCGGGCCGCCTACCTGCTCTACACCCACCCCCAGCGCCTCCGGCGCGGCGGACTGCTCATCCTCGGTCCCCACCGCACCTTCCTGTCGTACATCTCCGAGGTGCTGCCCGCCCTCGGCGAGACGGGGGTGCGGCAGTCGACGCTGCGGGAGGAGATCGCCGCCCACCCGGTCACCGCGGCCGACGACGAGCGCACCGCCGTCCTCAAGCACGACGCGCGGATGGCGCTGGTGCTGCGCCGGGCGTTGTACGCGCGGGTGGGCGGCACCGGCCCCGACCCCCTCGCCGCGGCCGGCTCCCTCGCTGCCGCCGGCTCCCTCGTCGTGGCCGATTCCCTCGTCGTGGCCGACGGCTCGTACCGGTGGCGGGTGGCGGCCGACGAGGTCGCGCGGATCGTCGACGGCGTGCGGGCCGAGGAGCCGCCGTACGAGGCCGGCCGGGAGCGGGTGCGGACGCGGATCGTGCGGTGCGTCCAGGCGCAGGCCGAGCGACGCGCCGGGCCCCGGCCGGACAGCTGGGTGCGGAAGATCTCGCGGGCCGTCGGCGGGCACGTCGACGCCGTGTGGCCGCGGGTCCGGCCCGAGGAGGTGGTCGCCGGGCTGCTCGGTGACGCGGACGCGTTGCGTGCCGCGGCCGACGGGCTGCTGGACGCCGGGGAACAGGCCGCCCTGCGGTGGGCGAAGCCGCCGCGGTCGTGGCGGTCCGCGCGCTGGTCGGCGGCCGACCTCGTCCTCCTCGACGAGGTCGCCGGGCTCCTCGCGCATCCCGAGGGGTACGGCCATGTCGTCGTCGACGAGGCGCAGGACCTGTCCCCGATGGAGTGCCGGGCCGTCGCCCGGCGCGCGTCCTTCGGCTCGCTGACCGTCCTCGGCGACCTGGCCCAGGGCACCACGCCGTGGGCCGCCCGGTCCTGGGCCGCTACCCTGCGCCACCTGGGGAAACCCGACGCGGTCGTGGTGCCGCTCACGACCGGGTTCCGGGTTCCCGCAGATGTCGTCGCGCTCGCCAACCGGCTGCTGCCGCGCCTCGGCGTCGACGTTCCGGCGGGCCGGTCGCTGCGCCGGGACGGGGAGTTGCGGATGCGGGAGGCGGGCGGGGACCTGCCGGGTGCGGTCGTGTCCGCCGTACGGGACGCCCTCGGCCATGAGGGCTCCATCGGCGTCGTCGCGGCCGACGCGGACGTGCCCCGGGTGCGCGAGGCGCTGGACGCGGCCGGGATCGCGGCGGCGGGACCGGACGCGGCGGAGGTGGCCGACGTGGCGGACGCGGCGGGGGCATCGGGCGCACGGGTGAGCGTGGTGCCGGCGTCCACCGTCAAGGGACTGGAGTACGACCACGTCGTCGCCGTCGAACCGGCGGCCATCGCGGAGGCCGAGGGACGCGGGCTGCACCGGCTGTACGTGGTGCTGACCCGGGCGGTGTCACGGCTGGAGGTGGTGCACGGGCGGCCACTGCCGTTCTGAGCGCGGACAGCGGCCGCCCGCCGTTGCTCAGCCGTCGAGCAGTGGAATCAACTCCCTTTCCTCGTAAGCCAGATGGGCCTCGAGTTCCCGGGTGAGGCGCTCGACCTCCGCGCTCGCCGCCGCCGGGTCCGCGTCGGCGGCGCTCACGGCCCGCCGCAGTTCCCCGACGAGCGCCGCGATCCGCTCGTGCTCCTCGCGCAGGCGCGCGAGCACCGGGCGGGACCCCGGGTGGCGTTCGGCGAGGAGCGGGAACATGCCCAGGTCCTCGCCGGCATGGTGGTGCTGCAGGCCCCGGCAGAGGGTGAGGCAGTTGACCCGCAACTGCGCGCCGAGCGTCCCGCTGCCCCGGCCGGCGTTCATCTCCTCGCGGATCAGTGCCAGTTCGCGGCGGAAGGCGTCGTGGACGACCTTGACGGCCTCGCCGGGCGTGGCGGCGTCGACGCCGGGCGGGCCGCCGTCCGTGGTCGCGTACAGCGCGACCACCGGGATCACCCGCTCCGCCTTCTCCTGGTACGCCGCCCAGCCCGCGTCGGCCTGTACCGCCCGCGCCCAGGCGCGGTCCCGTTCCGCGCCCTCCAGCACGACGGCGCGTGCCTCGTAGGTGAACGCGCCGCCCTCGACGGTGGCGCGGGGGTGGGCGAGGAGGTTGCGGTACCAGTCCGGGTGCCGGGCGGAGCCGCCGGCCGAGGCGATCACCAGGACGCGGTCGCCGCCGTCGGGGAGGTAGCCGAGCGGGGTGGTGTGCCGGGCGCCGGTGCGGGCGCCGGTGGTGGTCAGCAGAAGCAGGCGGGCCTTCTCGAAGTAGCCGCCGACGCGGCCGCGACGGGCCCGGAACTCGTCGATGACCTGTTGGTTGAAGTCGTTGGGCACGGTGTCGTGGTCTTCTTTCTCTGTCGCTGGAATCCCTGGCGTTCGGTGAGGGGAAAAAGCGGAGAGAAAGAGGCGGGCTCCTGGCCCGCCCCGGCCTCACTCAGAGGCCGGGCACCCAACTCGCTCGCGGCACACGGCCGACCCGGCAGTCATGGCAGGCACGGTAGCGCCCGCCCGCCACCCGCCGCCAACGGTTTCGCCGTCGCCCCGCTTCGGCGATCCTGTCTTCGATGCTGCTCTTCCTCGACGTCGACGGCACGCTGATCCCGTTCGGCGGGCCGGCGCCGTACCCGGTGTACGCCTCCCGCCGCGTGCCGCCGCGCCTCGCCGCCTCGCACCCGCTGCTCAGCCGCGTCGACCCGGCACTCGGCCCGAAACTGGCCGCGCTGGGCTGCGCGCTGGTGTGGGCCACGACCTGGGAGGACGACGCCAACGAGTGCCTCGCGCCCTGGCTCGGCCTGCCCCCGCTGCCACTGGTGACCTGGCCGGACGAGCCCCCGGACGCCGTACCCGGCGATGCGTACCACGGCCACGACGGTCCGGCGTACGGCCACGACGTGCCGGTGCACGGCGACCACGGGCCGGTGTACCGGAACGACGGGCGGCCGGCCGTGTCGCCGCACTGGAAGACCCGGCCCCTCGTCGCCTGGGCGGCCGGCCGCCCCTTCGTGTGGCTGGACGACGAACTCACCGAAGCCGACCGCGCCTGGGTGGCCGCCCACCATCCCGCGCCGGCCCTGCTGCACCGCGTCGACCACCGTCACGGCCTCACCGACCGGGACTTCGCGGCCGTCGAGGCGTGGCTCGGAGGCGCCGGAGAGGTCAGAAGTCGTACACCGACCAGTCGGTGAGGGTGCGGTAGCCGAGGCGCTGGTACAGGGCGTTGCTGGTGGGGTTGGACCGGTCCGCGAACAGCACGACGTCCCTGGCGCCCGCGGCCAGTGCGGCCCGGCTCACCTCCGCAGACACCGCGCCCGCGTAGCCGCGGCCGCGCAGGTGGGCCGGGGTGTAGACGATGTCCACCTGGATCTGGCCGCCGATCAGCGGGTTGCTGCCCGCGATGGAGACGGGGGTGCCGTCGGGGGTCTCCCAGAGGGTGTAGCGCTTGTCGGCGAAGCGGCTGCCGGCCCACGAGCCGGCGTCCAGGGAGACGGGCTCCCCGACGGCCTTGGCGAACTCGCCGCACCAGAAGATGGCTTCGTCGAGGTCCTGCTCGCCCAGGACGCGCGCCCGGCCCGCCGGCATCGGATCCGGCGGGGTGAGCGTGCCGAGGCGGTACAGACGGACCTGCGTGTCGCGGAGTCTCGGCGTGGCCCCGGTGCGCCGTTGCCAGGCCTCGGCGAAAGCGGTGGCGGTGTCGTGGTCCGCGCTGACGCCGGCGGGCGGTTGTCCGAGGGCGGCCAGGCGGGCGGCGAGGGAGTCGGCCTGCTCGGGCGAGAGCGGGGAGAGGCCGAGACGGCGGGGCGGGAGGCGGTAGAAGGTGCCGTGCACCTCGCCCGCCCGCTCCAGTGAGCCGAAGAGGGGAGCTTCGGCGCCGAAGGACTCCGCCCCGCGCTTTCGCACTCTCTCGGCCCAGGTCAGCTGCATGATGTGCGGTCCGGGCCGCGAGCGCAGGAAGTCTCCCGCTCGGGCGAGGAAGTCGTCGACGTCTTCGGTGAGGTGCCAGTCGTCCGGGCGCATGCTTCATGCTCCCCGGACGGCCCGGCATTCATGACTGCGGGCCGTCGAGGAATCCACCTGATTGACCGGGCCCGCCGCTGCTCGTGATGATCGGCCCAGGCCACCTGGGCGGCAACCCGTCCGGCGCCTTCGCGGGGCGCGGACCCCGGCGGAGGCACGGACGGGTGCCGACCCGAGCAACGGAAGGATTCCGCCTAGTGTCCGCTTCCCTTTCTGCCTCCGACCGGGCCGTCGCGCTGCTGCGCGAACTCGGCGCCGGTGACGTCGCTCATCCGGGCGGCACTCTTCTCGTGCACCTCCAGCGCGTCCGGGAACAACTCGCCGCTTGGGGCGCCCGCCCCGCCCTCCGACTGGCGGGCCTGTGCCATGCGTTCTACGGCACCGACGGCTTCCCCGCCGCCCTCCTGCCCCTGGACCGCCGCGCCGAACTCGCCGCGGTGATCGGCGCGGAGGCCGAAGCGCTCGTGTACCTCTACGCCTCGTGCGACCGCGAGGCCACCTACCCGGGGCTCGCGGACGCCGACGGGGCCTTCCACGACCGGTTCACCGGGCACGACCTTGTCCCCGAGCCGCGGCTGCGCCGGGACTTCGCCGAACTGACCGCCGCCAACGAACTCGATCTCGCCCGCGTCGACCCGTCCTTCCGGGAGAAATGGGGAGCCGAACTCCTCGCCCTGTTCACCCGCCTCCGCCCCCTGCTGAGCGAACCGGCCTGGTCCGCCTGCCGCACCGTACTCGCCCCGGGCAGCAGCCCGGAGCAGCCGGCCTGAGCGTCCTGCGGCGCCTGCGGGGTTGCGTCAGCGCGCTGCGAGGTGTGCGAGCAGTTCGGCGGCGGGCTTCGGGCGGACGAGCCAGCGCAGGTGACTGCCCTCGAGTGTCCGGACGTCGAAGGGGTTGTCGGGTGTGAGCGCGTCGGCTTCGCGGATCATGCGGTCCTGCATGGCGAGCGGAATGCTGGCATCGGCGGCCAGGCGCACATAGGTCTTGGGTATCCGGCCCCAGGTCGCGGCCTGCGCCCGGTCGGCGGACGTACCGACGTCCAGATTCTCATCGGGCTGGAAGGTGTTCAGGAAGGTCCGGAACTCGTCATCGGTGAGGTCGGCGGCGAACGCTCGCTTGAACGCGGCGAGTGCCGCCGGATCGGCGGTGCGGAAGTTGGTCCGGAGGAAACCGAGTTCGGCGGGGTTTCCGACGAGCGTGACGGCGAAGGCTCCCGCGTCGACCTCCGCCATCTCCGGCTGGGCGTAGTAGTCGCTCACGTCCAGATCGACGGGGCACCAGGCGGAGACGTAAACGATCCGGTCGATCAGCTCGGGCCGGGCGTTGGCGACGGCGGTGGCCGTGATGCCGCCTCTGCTGTGGGCGACGAGGATGACGGGCCCGTTCCGCTTGGCCCGTTCGAGGACTTCGATCACGCGGGCGGCGTTGTCGGCGAGCGTGACTCCCTTGATGTTCCCCGGTTCTGCGGCGAGGGCGTCGAGATCCTGGGGAGCCTGGTAGGCCGCGGGGAAGGTCGCCTCGAATCCGTGCCCCGGAAGGTCGACCGCGACCGAGCGGTGCCCGAGTAAGGCGAGCTCGGCCTGCAGCGGCGCGAACGAGAACGAATTGGCGAAGGCCCCGTGAACAAGAACGAAGGTCGGCAGCTTCTGCATGCCTCAGCCTCCAACAGAACGATCTACGCGGCAAGGTGCTGCTGTGGCAGGAGCCCGGCACGGCTTACGACCGATGCCCTGCCGGCCAGTACGACACCTGTCGTGCTCAGCCCCACGTGATCGCCGCGACCGCCACGACACCGGGGTGTACTCCTGCAAGCAGGTTGCTTGCAATAGTTAGCGCGTGGGTGCACAGTGGAGACATGGCATCGCTCAACGTCGGCAATCTCGGTGAGTACCTGCGCGAGCAGCGGCGCAACGCGCAGCTGTCGCTCAGGCAGCTCGCCGACGCCGCCGGGGTGTCGAATCCGTACCTGAGCCAGATCGAGCGCGGACTGCGCAAGCCGAGCGCGGAGGTGCTGCAGCAGGTCGCCAAGGCGCTGCGGATCTCCGCCGAGACGCTGTACGTGCGGGCCGGCATCCTCGACGCCGACCGGGACCGGGACGAGGTGGAGACGCGCGCCGTCATCCTCGCCGATCCCACGCTGAACGAGCGGCAGAAGCAGGTGCTGCTCCAGATCTACGAGTCCTTCCGCAAGGAGAACGGATTCGGGATAACCACGGCGGACGCGGCGGTCGGGCCGGATGGGCCGGACGACGCGGACCGGGCCGGCAGGGCGGCCGGCACCGCGGTGAGCGACACCGGCGAAGACGGCGGCACCGCCGCACGCCGTGCCCGCCAGGGCGACGGCGACGGGCCCGGCGAGCGCCGTCCCCGCACGACGCCCCGCACGACCGGCGGTCGCACGTCCGCCGCGCGCCGTACCGCCCGCCCGTCCGACGGCAGCGACGCCGACCCGCAGCAGACAGCCGGCTGATCATGACCGAGCAGCGAGACCGACCGGTCGGCCGACCGATCGCGGGAACCGAAACCCTCAGCCGAAAGCGATTCGGGAGAACCAGCATCATGGCCATCACTGACGACCTGCGTAAGACATTCAGCGACCCCACGCCGCTCTACTTCGCCGCCGGCACCGCCGACATCGCCTTCCAGAAGGCCAAGAAGGTTCCCGCGCTGGTGGAGCAGCTGCGCGCCGAGGCGCCGGCCCGCATCGAGGCCGTCCGCAACACCGACCCCAAGGCGGTCCAGGAGAAGGCCGCCGCGCGCGCCAAGGAGGCGCAGGCCCGCGTCAAGGAGCGGCAGGAGACCCTCCAGGCCAAGGTCAACGAGTTCCTCAACACCATCGACGGTGACGTCAAGAAGCTCGGCGCCACGCTCGACGCCGACCTGAAGAAGCTCGGCGAGGCCGCCCAGGACATCGCCCTGCGCGGTGTGGGCGTCGCCGCCGAGTACGCCGTGAAGGCCCGCGAGACCTACGAGAAGGTCGCCGAGCACGGCGAGCAGACCGTGCGGACCTGGCGCGGCGAGGCCGCCGAGGGCATCGAGAACGTGGCCGAGGAGGTCGAGGAGCTGGCGGTCGCCGTCGAGCCCAAGCCCGAGCCCGCCGCGGTGAAGCAGGAGGCCGCGCCGGCCGAGGTCAAGCTCGCCGCGGTCGAGTCCGAGCCCGCCGCGGACAACAAGCCCGCCGCCGTCAAGAAGGCGCCGGCCCGCAAGCCGGCCACCGCGAAGAAGACGATCCCGCCCGTCAAGTGACACGGGCGAGCGGAACGACTCCGGACGGGCCGGGCACTTACCGAGTGCCCGGCCCGTTCTGCGGGTAGCGGAGTCGCGGGAGCGGGTACGGTGACCGCGTAGGGACGAGCCGAGTCTGGTGGTGGACGTAGTGCTGATGCAGGGCTTCGCAGGGTTCATGTGGCTGCTGAGCATGGCCCTGATCCTTTTCAGCGGCTTCGCGCTGATCGACGCCGCCACGCGCCGCGAGGACGCCTACCGCGCGGCCGACAAGAAGACGAAGCCCTTCTGGCTGATCGTCCTCGGGCTCGCCTTCGTGGTGAACCTGATCTTCAACATCCTGTCGTTCCTGCCGATCATCGGCCTGATCGCGACCATCGTGTACATGGTCGACGTACGGCCCGCCCTGCGCGGCATGTCCGGCGGGGGCCGCAGCAGCCGCCGCGGCTCCAGCAGCGACGGACCGTACGGCCCGTACAACGGCGGGCGCTGACCCCGTCGGATCGGCTCTCCGCACGGCACTCCGGCACCCCGGCACCCCGACACCGGGTCCCGCGGCAGGCGGCCCCGGGACCGCGTCGCGCAGGCGGCTACGGCGTCCGGTCCAGCAGCAGTACGGCCACGTCGTCCGTCAGTTCGCCGCCGTTGAGGTCGCGCACCTCGTTCACCGCGGCCCGCAGCAGTTCCTCGCCGCTGAGGCCCTCGGCGAGCTGCCGGCGCACCAGTTCCACCATGCCGTCCTGGCCGAGCCGCTCTCCGCTCTCGCCGATGCGGCCCTCGATCAGGCCGTCGGTGTAGAGCATCAGACTCCACTCGGCACCCAGCTCCACCTGCATCCGCGGCCAGCGCGCGCCCGGCAGCAGGCCGAGCGCGGGACCGTTGTTCTCCTGCGGCAGCAGCCTCGCCGGGTGGCCGGGGTGGGCGATCAGCGGGGCCGGGTGCCCGGCCAGGCACAGGCCGGCGCGGCGGCCGTCGGGGGCGATGTCCACCGTGCACAGCGTCGCGAAGATCTCGTCGTCGGAGCGCTCGTGCTCCAGCACCTGCTGCAGCGTGCCGAGCAGTTCGTCGCCGCACAGGCCCGCCAGCGTCAGTGCCCGCCAGGCGATGCGCAGTTCCACGCCGAGCGCGGCCTCGTCCGGGCCGTGGCCGCAGACGTCGCCGATCATGGCGTGCACGGTGCCGTCCGGGGTGCGGACGACGTCGTAGAAGTCACCGCCGAGCAGGGCGCGGGAGCGGCCCGGGCGGTAGCGGGCGGCGAACCGCAGGGGCGAGCCCTCCAGCAGCGGGGTGGGCAGCAGCCCGCGCTCCAGGCGCCGGTTCTCCTGGGCGCGCAGCTTGCCCTCGGCGAGCCGCCGCTCGGCGGTGTCGGAACGCTTCCGCTCGACGGCGTACCGGATCGCCCGGCTCAGCAGCCGGCCGTCCAGCTCGTCGCGGAAGAGGTAGTCCTGGGCGCCCACGCGCACCGCCTCGGTGCCGCGCTCGGCGTCGCCGGACGCGGTGAGCGCGAGGACGGCGTGCCGGGGCGCGAGCCGCAGCACGTGCCGGAGGACGGCGAGCTCGTCCTCGTCGTCGGAGCGGCCCGGGGCGGACAGCGAGAGGTCGAGCAGGATGCAGTGCACGTCGTCGGTCAGCAGCCGCTCGGCCTCGGTGAGGTTGCGGGCGGTGCGCACGCGGATCGGCTTGCCCGCCGAGTCTTGCAGTTCGGGCACGACCGGCGAACCGCCGGGATCGTCCTCGATCAGCAGCAGCGTCAGATGGGTGGGCGTGGCGCCGTTCGTGTCGACCGTGACTTCCTTCGGCGGTGCCGACGTTTCCTTGGAGGAGCCGCCGCCTGGGGACGCGGCCTGCGCCTGACCACTCTCCACGGCCGGGATCGCTCTCTGCCGCGGTACGGGTACGGGCATCGTGCTGGGTTCCTTCCCTCCCCCCGAGGGCACGGCAGGGCGAGGGGCTCGGCCTACCGACGGGGACCATAGCGGGTGTCGGCGCCGCAGCGGAATGGTGCGGGCCACGTCCTTCGGCGGGTGGCCACTGTCATATGCCGCGATCCCTACCGCAGTTGGACAGGCGGGCCGTGACGGCGGAATGACGAACGTCACGTCCGCGCGGGGTTTGGCCGCGCACCCGCGTGGGCTGCGTCACATGGCCCGGCTCACGCGTCCGGCCGCACCACCCCGAGGATCGGCATCGACCCGGCGCCCGCGAGCGTCACCGTCCGCCCCGGGCGCGGGGCGTGCACGATCGCGCCGTCGCCCACGTACATCCCGACGTGGCTGGCGTCGTCGAAGTAGATGATCAGGTCGCCGGGGCGCATGTCCTTGACGTCGACGTGCTCGAGCTGCTTCCACTGCTCCTGCGAGGTGCGCGGGATCGGGTGTCCGGCGTCCGCCCAGGCCTGCGAGGTCAGTCCCGAGCAGTCGTAGGCGTCCGGGCCCTCGGCGCCCCACACGTACGGCTTGCCGATCTGCGCGGCGGCGAACTTCACCGCCTTCTTGCCCTGTTCGGAGGCCTTTCCGTTGATCTCGTCGAGGATGCCGGAGTCCAGCCAGGCGGTCTGCGCCTGGTAGGCGGCCTGCCGCTCCAGCTTCGCCAGGCGTTCCTTCTCCTGCTTCTCCAGCTGCGACTCGAGCTCCTCGGCCGCCGCGATCTGCTGCTTGATCTTCTTGCGGGCCGCGGCCTTGGCCTTGCGGTGGCTCTCCAGCTTCTTCCACTGGGCGGAGGCGTCCTCGGCGTACTGCTTCAAGTCCTGCTGGGTGCGGGTCATCTCGCGCAGCAGGCCCTTGGTCGCGCGCTGGCCCTGCAGCACCCGGCCGGTGCCGTCGAGGAAGTCCTGGGGGTCGTCGCTGAGCAGCAGCTGGGCCTCGTCGGGCAGACCGTTGGTGCGGTACTGGGCGGCGGCCGCGGCGCCAGCGCGCCGCTTCAGCTCGTCGAGCTTCCGCTGGCCCTCGACGATCTTCTTCGCCAGCTCGACGATCTCGGCGGACTGCTTCTCGGCCTTCTCCTCGGCCGCGTTGTACGCGTCCGTGGCGACCGCCGCGTCGTGGTACAGCTTGTCGAGCTTCTTGCGGACGGCCTCGAGGTCCTTGTTCGACACGGGGGCCGGGGACGCGGTGGCCGAGGCCGAGGGGGATGCCGAGGGGGTCGGGGCCGGGCCCGGACTCGCCAGCGCGGTGCCCGGTGCCGCCAGGACGGTGACCGCGCAGACCACGGTGACGGCGGTCGCGATCAGGCCGTGCTTGCCCGGTGCCATCGCCATGCCTCTGTTCCCCCAACCTGATTAACCGTCAGTAACTTGCGACGCCTGGGGGATCGTGCCATGCCCGCGCGCAAAACGACAGAGGCCGTCGGACGTGGGACTTCCCTTCTTTGTCTCCCCTGATGGCGATCTCCCCGCCTTTGTGACGAACGACTCACCCGCACCGTTCCCGACAGGCCGAAAGGTCTGCGGCAGTTCACCCGGCCGGGGCACTCCGCCGGGAGTTCCGGCGGTCCGTTTTCGCGGATGCCTCGGTGGTGCCGTTTCCGCAGGTGCCGGGGCGGGCCGTTCCCTCCGGCTTCCCGGGCACGTCATCCCCGCGGGCGGGCCGTCCCGCAGGGCCCCGGCACGTCATTCCTCGGGTGTCGCGCCGGTTCGCCGGTGCGCGCGCGGGCGTTCAGCCGAGCGGCGGGCGTTCACCCGCGCGGCGAGCCTTCACCCGCGCGGGGCCAACGCCCGCCACGCCACCGTCACTTCGCCCTGGCGCCACCGCGCCGGCCCGTCCGTCACCGGCCAGTCGGCCGCGAGGGCGCGCACCGCGCGGATCCAGCGCTGCCGGGCGCCGTAGGAGGCGTACGGCGCGGCGGCCGCCCAGGCGCGGTCGAAGTCGCGCAGGAAGGCGTGCACCGGCTCGCCGGGCACATTGCGGTGGATGAGCGCCTTCGGCAGCCGCTCGGCGAGGTCCGAGGGCCGCTCCAGGGAGCCCAGCCGGGTGGCGAACGTGACCGTGCGCGGCCCTTCGGGGCCCAGCGCGACCCACACGTGCCGGCGCCCGATCTCGTCGCAGGTGCCCTCGACCAGCAGCCCGCCCGGCGCGAGCCGCCCGCGCAGGCGCTCCCAGACCGCGGCGACCTCGCCCTCGTCGTACTGGCGCAGCACGTTGGCGGCGCGGACCAGCAGCGGCCGCCGGGGGAGGGGGATCTCGAACCCGCCGTGCCGGAAGACCAGCCCGTCGCGCTCGTACGGCTGGGCCGCCGCGACCCGGGCCGGGTCGATCTCGATGCCGGCCACGCGCACGCGCGGAGCGACGGCACGCAGCCGGTGCAGCAGCTCGACGGCCGTCCAGGGCGCGGCCCCGTACCCCAGGTCGACGGCGACCGGATCGGCGGCGCGGCGCAGCTCGGCCCCGTGCACGGCCGCGATCCAGCGGTCCATGCGGCGCAGCCGGTTGGGGTTGGTCGTCCCGCGCGTGACCGTGCCCACGACGGGGGCGCCCCCGCCCGGGCGAAGCCGAGAGCGAGGGAGGGCGGCGGCGCGGGATGTCATGCCTACGAGGGTATGCGCGCCGCGCGGGCGCCGGGCCGGCCGTGCGGGCACCGGACCGCGCGAGTGCTGGGCCCTGCGAGTGCCGGGCCGTGCGGGCACCGGACCGCGCGGAACTGCCCGCAGCCGGACGCCCGGCAGTCGGACGCCGGGCAGTCGGATGCCCGGCCAGGACAGGACGCGCCCCGCCGTCGAACGGTTGAGCGACTTCCGGTAACGCCTCGGCAAAGTTCGTTCCGCCCGGGATGGGAACCCGTTCCCCCGCTGTTGCACACCCTCGGAGGGCGCCCCACACCCTTCGACCGGCCTGCCCGTACAAGGAGGATCGCCACGTGAGCCAGTACGTCAGCAGGCTCGGGCGTCGCTCCCCGGCAACGCCCGCACGGCTCTGGCCGCACCGCCGCCCGCGCCGCGTCGCCATGCTCTCCGTGCACACCTCACCCCTCCACCAGCCGGGCACCGGCGACGCCGGCGGCATGAACGTCTACATCGTGGAGCTCGCGCAGCGGCTGGCCGCGATCAACGTAGAGGTCGAGATCTTCACCCGCGCGACCACCGCCGCGCTCCCGCCGGTCGTGGAACTGGCGCCGGGCGTCCTGGTGCGGCACGTCGACGCGGGCCCCTACGAGGGCCTGGCCAAGGAGGACCTGCCCGCCCAGCTGTGCGCCTTCACGCACGGCGTGATGCAGGCCTGGGCAGGCCACCGCCCCGGCTACTACGACCTCGTCCACTCCCACTACTGGCTCTCCGGCCACGTCGGCTGGCTCGCCGCCCAGCGCTGGGGCGCGCCCCTGGTGCACGCCATGCACACCATGGCCAAGGTCAAGAACGCCAACCTCGCCGACGGCGACACCCCCGAGCCCGCCGCCCGGGTCATCGGCGAGACCCAGATCGTCGCCGCCGCCGACCGGCTGATCGCGAACACCGCGGAGGAGGCCGACGAGCTGGTGGGGCACTACAGCGCGGACCCCGGCAAGGTCGCCGTCGTCCACCCCGGCGTGAACCTGGACCGCTTCCGCCCCGCCGACGGCCGCGCCGCCGCCCGCGCCCGCCTGGACCTTCCGCAGGACGCCCTGGTCCCCCTCTTCGCGGGCCGCATACAGCCGCTGAAGGCCCCCGACGTGCTGCTGCGCGCGGTGGGCGGGCTGCTCGACGAGCGTCCCGAACTGCGCTCCCGGATCGTCGTACCCGTCGTCGGCGGGCCCAGCGGCAGCGGCCTCGCCAAGCCGGAGGGCCTGCAGAAGCTGGCGTCCCGGCTGGGCATCGCGGACGTGGTCCGTTTCCACCCGCCCGTCCGGCAGGAGCAGCTCGCGGACTGGTTCCGGGCAGCCTCCGTGCTCGTCATGCCGTCCTACAGCGAGTCCTTCGGCCTGGTCGCCATAGAGGCGCAGGCGGCGGGCACGCCGGTGCTCGCGGCCGCCGTGGGCGGGCTGCCGGTCGCCGTGCGGGACGGCCACACCGGGTTCCTCGTACGCGGCCACGACCCGGCCGACTACGCGCGCGTGCTGCGCGACTTCGCCGACGACCCGCGGCTGTCGGACCGCATGGGCGCGGCCGCCGCCCGGCACGCGCAATCCTTCGGCTGGGACGCCGCGGCGGCCGCCACGGCGGACGTCTACACGGCGGCGATGCAGTCGCACCGGCGTCGCGTACGCTCCCACCATGGCTGATGCGGAGAAGGCAGGTCAGGTCATCGAGGGCGTCCTGAAGGAGGCCGAACTCGAGTGGGAGAGCCCCGCGCCGGGCTCCTACGTCGTCAAGCTCCCCGGCACGCGCAAGCTGTCCACCACGGTCTCCCTGCTCGTGGGCCGCCACTCGCTCTCCCTCAACGCCTTCGTGATCCGCCACCCCGACGAGAACGAGGCCGGCGTCCACCGCTGGCTGCTGGAGCGCAACCTCAAGCTGTACGGCGTCGGTTACGCCGTGGACCGCCTCGGCGACATCTACCTCACCGGCAAGCTGCCGCTGTCCGCCGTCACCCCCGACGAGGTGGACCGCCTGCTCGGCCAGGTCCTGGAGGCCGCCGACGGCAGCTTCAACACGCTGCTGGAACTGGGTTTCGCCTCCGCGATCCGCCGGGAGTACGAGTGGCGGGTGTCGCGGGGCGAGTCGACCCGCAACCTGGACGCCTTCGCACACCTCACCCGGCGTTCCGAGGGGTGACCCCGTCGGCTGTACAACCTCCTTGGGTCCGACGCGGTCTAGTCGCTGTCAGCCCTACCAGCAAGAAGAGGTTGTGCATGCGCACAGGCAGAACCGGCGCCGCGGCCGCCACCGTGCTCGCGGGAGCCCTCGCCTTCACGGCGTTCGCCGCGCCGGCCGCCCAGGCGGCGGACACCGGCATCACGGTGACCGACCTGGTCGTGAACAACGGCAAGCCCATCGTCGTGGGCATCAGCGAGGAGAAGTCCCCCGGCCTCAGCTTCCGCGTGACCTGGCCCGCCGGCTACACGCCCACCACCATGGACGCGAACCCCTACCTGTACCACGACACCACGGCCGCCAAGGGAGCCAACGAGGGCGGCATTTACCTCGGCGGCGTCACCCTCTACGACGACAGCCCGACCTCCGCGGACTGCGAGGGCGACCTGTACATCAACCCGCCCTACACGCTGGACTCCAACAATGACGCCACGTCCTGGAAGATCGCCGTCTCCGCGCGACTGTGGGACAAGACGGGCACCCAGCTCAAGGCGCACGAGTACCTGACCGGCTTCGGCAGCATCGCGGTCAAACGCGCCGCCCGGGCCACCGTCAACGCCTCGCCCGAGCCGGTCGCCAAGGGCAAGGCGATCACCGTGACGGGCCGGGCCACCCGCGCCGACTGGGTGAAGCACGCGTACGTCGGCTACGCCGACAAGCTGGCCAAGCTCCAGTTCCGCAAGGCGGGCACCAGCAGCTACCAGACCGTCAAGTACGTGCGGACCAACTCCACCGGCTACCTGAAGACCACGGTCACCGCGTCCGCCGACGGCTACTGGCGCTGGAGCTACGGCGAGACCTCGACGACGGGCAGCGCCACGGCCAAGTCCGACTACGTCGACGTCGTCTGAGCCCGGCTCATCCTCACGCCCGCGGGTGGGCCGCCGGTTCGTCGCCGCGCCGCCCGCGGGCATGCCGTCCGTACCGTCCCGGGGGCACCCCCACCAGTCTGCGGAAGTGCCGGGTGAGATG
The DNA here is from genome assembly GCF_055569945.1 of Streptomyces sp. NPDC031340. Taxonomy (NCBI): domain Bacteria; kingdom Bacillati; phylum Actinomycetota; class Actinomycetes; order Kitasatosporales; family Streptomycetaceae; genus Streptomyces; species Streptomyces sp. NPDC031340. Next base: position 8,470 of record NZ_JBVIIE010000058.1, on the reverse strand, counting down.
GGGCTGGTCGTAGAAGCCGGTCAGGACGGCGACCTCGCCCGGCGGGCGTCCGTCCAGGAGCAGCCGGCGGGCGCGGCCGACGCGGCGGGACATCAGGTACTGGTGCGGGGCGATGCCGTAGGCGGTGCTGAACGCCCGTACCAGGTGCGCGCGATGGGCGTGCAGGAGCGCGGCCGCCTCGTCGAGGGTGAGGCCCTGCACGACACGCTCGTCGAGGAGTTCGCGCAGCCGCCGGGCCAGGGCGGGGTCGCGGCGCGGGGGCTCGGGGCCGGCCCCGGGCCGCAGGTGCGCGCGCAGCCGGTCGCCGATCAGGGTCAGCCTGCTGTCCGCCTCGAGTTCGTCGCCGGGCCGGGCGAGGGCGGTGTGCAACTGGCCGACGCGTAGGCGCAGTACGGGGTCGCGCAGGTCGGGGGAGTCCACCGCCGGGCCGATCAGGTCCTCGCCCAGCCGGGAGCCGTCGAGGTACAGCACGCGCTTGCGGAAGCCGTGCGGGGTGGCCGGCGAGCCGTTGTGCGGGACGTGCGGCGGCAGCAGCGAGACCGTGTCGTGCGGGGTGCCGTGCTCGTGCCGGTCGAGGTCGTACCGTACGGCGCCGTCGTCCACGATGAGCAGCGTCCACGCCTCGTGGACGTGCATCGGGTAGGCGTACTCGGTGAAACGGGCGTGGAAGACCTCCACCACCCCCGGGATTTGGGGGCGCCAGGCGGTCACGTCACGCTCAGCGGCCATGCGACGAACGTACAAGACGGCGCCGCCGGGCGGTCGGCAGGCTCGGGGCATGAGCGACGCACCCATCCGGTTCGACACCAAGATCGCCGTCCTGCTGCGCGAGGACCTGGAGACCTGGCAGCGGCTGAACGTCACGGCGTTCCTGGTCAGCGGCCTCGGCACCATGGTCCCCGAGGTCGTCGGCGAGCCCTACGAGGACGGCGACGGCGTGCCCTACCTGCCGATGTTCCGCCAGCCCGTCCTGGTCTTCGAGGGGACGAAGGAGACGCTGACCGCGGCACACGCGCGTGCGCTGAGCCGGGCGCTGCCGCGGGCGGTCTTCACCGGCGACCTGTTCACGACGGGCAACGACCGCGACAACCGGGCGGCCGTCCGGGCCGTGCCCACGGCCGGACTGGACCTGGTGGGCCTGTCCGTGCACGGCCCGAAGAACGCGGTGGACAAGATCCTCAAGGGCGCCCGAATGCATCCGTGACGATCCTCAAGGGAGCCCGGATGCACCCCTGACGGCCCTCATGGTCCTCACGCGGCACCGGCCTCCGCCGGGGCCGCCGCCGGCTTCTCCACGGCGGGCTCCCGCGCCGGCATCCGCCGCATCAGGGCCCCGTACCCGAAGGCGGCCACCGTGCCGACCACCGCGCACAGGCCCCACAGCCACTCCGCCCCGAACCGGTCGATGACGAAGCCGGACATCAGCGGCGCGACGAGCGCGGCGACGGACCAGGACAGGGTGTACACGCCCTGGTAGCGGCCGCGTCCGTGCACCGGCGAGAGCCGTACGACCAGACCCGTCTGCGTCGGCGCGTTGATCATCTCGCCCAGCGTCCACACGCACACCGTGAGCGCGAGGACGCCGACCGATCCGGCGAAGGCGGTGAGCCCGAAGCCGTACCCGGCCAGCAGCGCCGACGCCACCAGCAGCCGCCGCGGGTCCCGGTGCTCGATGAACCGGGTCACCGGGATCTGCAGGGCGACGATCAGGATGCCGTTGACGGCGATCGCCATGCCGTAGTCGGCGGGCGTGAACCCGGCCTCGCCCATCGCCACCGGCAGGCCGATCGACCCCTGCTGGAAGATCACGGCGATCAGGAACGACAGGCCGACGACGGCCATGTAGCGCCCGTCGCGCAGGACGGCGCCGAGCCCGACGGTGTCCTCCCGCGCGGCCTTGGCCGTGCGCTCCGGCCGGGACTCGGGCAGCTTCAGGAACACCACCACCGCGCAGACCGCCGTCATGCCCGCCTCCAGCAGGAACCCGGCGCGATAGCTGACCTGGGCGATGAACCCGGCCGCCACCGAGGAGACGGCGAAGCCGAGGTTGATGGCCCAGTAGTTGAGGGAGAAGGCCCGCACCCGGTCCTCCGGCCGGACGATGTCGGCCATCATCGCCTGCACGGCGGGCCGCGAGGCGTTGCTCGTCATGCCCACCAGGAAGGCGACGGCGGCGATGGCCGCGGGGTCGTGCATGAAGCCCAGCAGCGCCACCGAGGCGGCGGTCGAGGCCTGGGCGATGAGCAGGGTGGGCCGCCGCCCGAGCCGGTCGGTCATCACACCGGCGGCGAGCGAGGAGACGACGCCGCCGAACCCGTGCAGGGAGGCGACGAGACCCGCGTACGAGGCGGAGTAACCGCGCTCCACGGTCAGGTACAGCGCCATGAACGTGGCGACGAAGGCGCCGAGCCGGTTGACGAGGGTGCTGGTCCACAGCCACCAGAAGGCGCGGGGGAGTCCGGAGACGGTTTCGCGGGCGGCGCGCCCCAGGCTGGCGAATGGCATGCGGATCCCCCACGACGGTGTTCTCATGTAAGCGGCCAACTCTGCGATCACAACTTACGAAGCCGTCGCCCTCCCCGGCCACTCGATTAACGGATCCCGTCAACTGTCCGGCTGCCGGGCGGGCCACGCATGCGCCCGAAAGCGTGGATTACGCTCTGGGGCATGGCCGACGCACCGTACAAGCTGATCCTCCTCCGCCACGGCGAGAGCGAGTGGAACGCGAAGAACCTGTTCACCGGCTGGGTGGACGTCAACCTCAACGAGAAGGGCGAGAAGGAGGCGGTCCGCGGCGGTGAGCTGCTCAAGGACGCCGGCCTGCTGCCCGACGTGGTGCACACGTCCCTCCAGAAGCGCGCGATCCGCACGGCGCAGCTGGCCCTGGAGGCCGCCGACCGCCACTGGATCCCGGTCCACCGCACCTGGCGCCTGAACGAGCGCCACTACGGCGCCCTCCAGGGCAAGGACAAGGCCCAGACGCTCGCCGAGTTCGGCGAGGAGCAGTTCATGCTGTGGCGCCGCTCCTACGACACCCCGCCGCCGCCGCTCGAGGACGGCACCGAGTGGTCCCAGTCGGACGACCCGCGCTACGCGACAATCCCGCCGGAGCTGCGCCCCCGCACCGAGTGCCTCAAGGACGTCGTCGTCCGCATGCTCCCCTACTGGTACGACGGCATCGTCCCCGACCTCCTGACCGGCCGCACGGTCCTGGTCGCGGCCCACGGCAACAGCCTCCGCGCCCTGGTCAAGCACCTCGACGGCATCTCGGACGCCGACATCGCGGGCCTGAACATCCCCACGGGCATCCCCCTCCTGTACGAACTCACCCCCGACTTCAAGCCGGTCACCCCGGGCGGCCGCTACCTCGACCCGGACGCGGCGGCAGCAGCGATCGAAGCGGTCAAGAACCAGGGCAAGAAGAAGTAACCGCCCAGGCGTAAGCCCCCTGCCTGCGGTTTGCCCGTGGGTAGGGGGCTTGTTCCTGCACTGGGCCGTCACCGGGCCGCGGTCACCCCGTCGGCCGGCACGCCGCACCCCGGTTCGGCGACCGACACCGGCCGCTGTGCACCCCCGAACGGGAGATCGCTGTCGCTTACGGCGGGACGCGGCCGGAGCGGCGGGCGTCTCGTGCCAGACGCGTGCCAGATCCTGTGGCAGATCACGGGTTACAGCGGGGAGTACTGGGGAGGAGTCACCAGCGCCGGACGCAGTTCGACGCAGGTCAGCGCAGCGATCGCTGCCAAGGAACCCCGAGCTTCCCATGCTGAGAGCACGAGTTCGATTCTCGTCACCTGCTCCACGCAGAACCCCCAGGCCGGTGGCCTGGGGGTTCTGCGTCGTCCGGACCAGTCGGCGGGCTCCGCACCACAACCGCACCATTAGCTCTCCGGCATTAGCTCTCCGGCGGCCCTTCGCAGTGGTGCGCGCGGTCGCCGGTGTGGGGCTTCGCCCCTTCGGCGCGTACGAGGTCGTCGAGCCCGGCGGCAACCTCCCGTCGCCGCTCCTCGTCGGAGTGCCGGTAGATCAGCGCCGCCTTCTCGGAGGACTGGCCGGCGCGCACCATCGTGTCGGGGAGGTGGTTTTGCCTGACGTGATCAAAATTGCGAGGCCGAACCATGCCGAAGACGTGGGCGCCCGCCCGACACGACAGCCAGACCACTATGGAAGATCAATCACCGAAGGTGACGATGTACACCGGGCTGTTGGAGCTGCCCTCGTTGTGCACCACCGGACAGGACGTCTTCTGCTTGCTGTCCTCGGTCTTGACCTGGATTCCACAGAAGGGCGAATCGTCCCAGTTGAGGGTGTTGATGTTGCTGAGCACGGGGATGTTGTCTCCCCCGTTACCGGTGTCCGCGCTGGCCCCGCCGATGCCGGCGAAGAGGATTCCGCAGGTGGCTGCGGCCACCGCAGCAATCTTCTGGACGTTCCTCATATGTCCTCCTCCACTGCTCTGCCCCAGGTCGGGCAGACACATGGAGAACGATGCGCAAAGAGGATCAGCGCGTAACGTCAGTCATGCTTTGATCACTCCTACGGCCGTACGAACCAGGCCCGTCCGCCTCTCCGCTTCGTGATCCCCCGAAGGCGCACCTCAGTGAGCCGAGATCACGTCTGTGAGCCGGTGGGCGCCTACGCGTGACACACGCCGTGGTTGACCATCTGGGTGTGGCGTGAGACCACCGGGCGCGCGCTCTTGGCCAGCGACTTCACCAGCGGGTTGGTACCCGAGGCGATCTCCTTGTCGATGAGCGCGAGGGTCTGCACGTGGGCGGGGTACTGGGCCTTGAGCCACGCGGCATCGTACGCGGACGTCCCGGCGAGGGACTTGAGGGCGGCAGTTTGCCTCAGCTGCGCACTCGTCTGCCCGGACGGCAGTGCCACGCCGAGTTCTGCCGCGGTCTTGACGACGCCGGCATCAAGGGCTCTGTGGTCGCGGATGAAGTCGGCGCCGACCCGCTTGACGCAGGCGGTGGTCGCGGCGCTCTGAGCCTGCTGACCGGTCGTGATCTCCCACAGGTTTCCCTGGTGGGCCGCGGTCAGGAGCTGCCTGTCCAGGGTGGAGACCGCCGACGACGAGAACGACGAGGACGACGAGGACGCGAGAGCCGGCAGCGACGTGGCACCCATGACGCACAGGGTGGTGGCGCATACGGCGGCGAAACGGGCACGGGACCGAGTCGTGTACACGAGTCCTCCACGGGTCGCACGCAAGCCTCGACGAAGACCCCACCTTCATTGCTCGAAGCATGAGAAACCGTACCTATGCCATGGTTCACCCGGTTGAGTTCCTCGGCAACCGAGGACTCGGGCATCTCTATCAGCTTCGGTGGGTGGTCAAGCGTCGATCTTCGGCGGCCGACCCTACGACCTTCGACGCGCCCGCATCACCACATGGTTGAACGCAGGGGTGTCCGCACCCGAGGCGCCACAGCTAGCGCAGTCGGCGCAGAACCGGCGAATGGCCCGTGTGACGGCTGCAGCCGACAGGGCCGACCGCTGCTGCTCCCGACGCACCTCGGAGAACTGCACCATCCGTCTCATCGTGCTCCGTGACGGCGGCTCTGGAGCTGCACGGCAGAGTGTGATCAACGCGTGTCAGAAACTCGGAGTGTGCGGCGAGGGCATGGAGCGGTTCGGCACGGTCGCTCTGGACGTCCCGCCGACTGCCGACCTGGCCAAGGTGCAGAGGCTCCTCAGCCATGGAGTGGCCAAGGAATGGTGGGGGATCAGCGGCACGGGCGGCGACGATCCGGCGATGGGTGATCAGCAGACCGTGGTCCTCCTGACCACCGTTCGTGGTCGTGTTCTGCTCAGGCGTATCTCCTTCGGCGTGGGCGGAAGCGAGCCGGCTGCCCGCTCCCTGGCTGTGGTGTCTCCGGCCGCCCCCACCGGGCGGTGGCGGTCCGGTCGGAGGCGCCTGTGCCTGACTTCGGCGCTCGTGCATCCGAAGTCAGGAGGTCAGTGATCAGGGGCAGTAATCAGGTGGAAGTGACATGCGCACGGGAGCCGCTGAGCACGCCGCACCCCGGTTCGGCAACCGACACCGGCCGCTGTGCACCCCCGTACGGAAGATCGCTGCCGCTTACGCCGGGACACGGCCGGAGCGGCGGGCGTGAGCAACTGCCGATCTCGAACCAGACCACCTTTCCGCCCGGGGTCGGTCGGGAGCCCCAACTCTGGGCCAGGCTGTCGACCAACTGCAGTCCGCGCCCGCTCTCCTCGTCCGAGTTGGCCGGCGTCCGCTGCGGGAGGAGGCCGCCTTCCGCGTCCTCCGCCTCGAACCGCACACAGGTCCCGTCCCAGCTCACCGTGACCTGGCAGCCCTGCCCCGTGTGCACCACGGCGTTCGCGATCACCTCGCCGGCCAGCAGCTCCAGCGTCTCGACCGTGTCCTCAACCAGCGGCAGGTCCCAGTCACGGACGACCGCGACGACCCTGCGACGAGCGGAAGACACGGAGCCGACGTCGGACGGGACACGGAAGGACGAGGACTTCGGGGCGGGCGTTCGGAGCGTCATGGAGGGCGGACCTTCCTGGCGGAGTGCGTCGGAGTTCCACACAACCGCCCACAACGGTCAACGCCCAGAGCACAATGGACGCACCGATGCGGCATCCGTGCGTCATCACCACGTCTCACCTGGGAGTCGCCCAGCCGCACATCTCTGGCAGGGCAGGAGAAACGGGGGACAGCGTCATGGCACACCGCCGCAACGGCCTCGCACTGCGCCGCCGGACCGTGGGCCTCACCCAAGAGGCTCTCGCCGAGCACATGCGGGTGGACCGCTCCACCGTCACCCGCTGGGAATCAGGCCGCACCGCTCCGCAGCCCTGGATGCGTCCGCGGCTGGCCCGCCTTCTGCGCGTCGATGCCGAGGGTCTCAATGACCTGCTGACCGTGCGGTCGCCAGATGACACGCAGGGACAGGATGCCCTCGATCACGCGATACTTCACCCGGGCCGCATCGACCTGTCCGCCATCGCCGCACTTCGCACGCGCTTCGACGACTGCGCCGCTCGCTACGACCGTTTTCCTTCGGCCGGTCTCATCGCAGAAGCAGCGGCACAACTCAACCGCGTCGACCGGCTCGCCGCTGGCTCGGCCTGCGGGCGTGTGCAGAGGGAACTGCACGCTCTGCACGCCGACGCGTGCACTCTCATGGGGCAGTTGGTCTGGGACGCCTCCCAGCGCCGAGACCACACCACTGCCAAGACCTACTACGAGCAGAGCGCCGGTCTCGCCCGCCACCTACGTGACACCACTCTCGAAGCGCATGCCTTACTGCGCACCCGCTACGTCGCGCTGTACGGCGCACGCGACGCGCGGGCCGGGCTCGCGCTCGCGGAGCAAGCTGCCGAAACCGCCGAGCGCACGAGTCCCGCCCTGGCCGGGCTGGCGCTCCTGCACGTCGCCGAGGCACACGCCATGCTGCGGTCGGCCTCGGACTGCGAACGTGCTCTCGTCGGCGCGGAACGCCGACTGGCGCGTGCGGACGGCAGCGACGCCGCAGCCGACCTGGTGTCGCCCACCCAGTTCGGCCGTCTCGCAGGTTCCTGCTACCTCGCCCTCGGAGACCACCGACGGGCCGAGACCCTGCTGGCCGAGACGGAGGAACAGCTACGGGACAGGCGCAAGTCACGCGCGATCGTATTGGGGAACCTTACGCTCGCCCGTATCCGTCAACGCGACGTCGAGGCGGGAGTGGCCAGCCTCACCGAAGCCATCGCCGAGTTGGAGACCACACGCGGGGGCGGAGGCATGAACATCGTCTTCGGAGCCGCCCGCGAACTACGCCCCTGGCGACAGGAACCCCTCGTCGCAGAGGTCCACGACAGACTGTTCGGCTTGAGGCCCCGGCGCCACCAACCCAGCTCGACTCGTCTTCGGCGGTCACAGATCCGCGCCAGGGCCAGGTGACGGTCTCGTGTTTACGGTCGGCCGCCCGTCACCGCACCAGATGTGCACCGGATCGGGTTCTGGTCCACTTCTTGTGGTGTGGTGACGGGTTGTCACGAGGTAGGGGTGTGATGGTTCACCGCCGCGGCGACAGGCCACGGTGCCCGAAGCTTCGCAGTGGTCTCCCGAGGGGGATGGGGAGCAGGGCTGGGCGCACCGGACCCGCGTTTTGATGGGGGGTGCGTGGTCGTTGTGGTCGCTGCGGCCCGGGCAGGGTGCCGGGGCCGCAGTGAGGGCTTGCGGCGGCGGGTGTTACTGCTTGGCGGTGGGTTCCGTCTGCTGGTTGTAGATCTCCTGGCCCGCTGCGTTGTAGGCGTGGACGTAGGGGGTGGGGGAGGGGGAGTTCTCTTCGAGGCCGGAGATGGCCGCCGTGTAGACGAACGCGCCGTCTGCCATGAGGGCCGGGTACTGCGTCGGGTTGTCGCCGTAGCTGATGGTGATCTTGGCGACGTCGGGTGTGTAGTGTCCGGCGCCCAGTGAGAGGGTCTGTTCCCCGTCGGCCGGCTCGCT